>JADGOA010000180.1 GCA_017883215.1 Thermoanaerobaculia bacterium
ACTCGCGGGCGAGCTGATCCCGCTTTGGGCACGCATAATCACGTTTGCCGACACCATCGACGCGATGACCACGGATCGTCCCTATCGTGAGGCCCTTACAGCCGACTCGGTGAGAGAGGAGCTGCGGTCACAGGCGGGGCGTCAATTCGATCCGAGGATTGCCGCGCTGTTGATCGCCGACAAGCACTGGATGCGGCTGGCCGAAGCGATTCGCTCGAACCATGATTCTGGAGAGTTCGAGTCGTTATCGGGCGACGCAGTTCCGCGCCATTCTGGAACCGCGCAGTCTTTCGTTTCGTAGCTCGGCTAGCGCCTCGATCGCGCTGCGACGCCGTCGGCATCCTCACTCGTTGAGGAACTGCTGCAGTTCGACGGAAGGACGCGTTCGATCGCGTCTACCGTCCCCGACAAACTCCTTGACGTACTCGACCGCGCCGCGCCTATTCCCGAGCGCTTCCAGCGCGTGTGCGTAACTCGCCACGTGAAAGTCGTGTGCCGCCGTGCTGCGCCGAACGTCGAGAGCAAACTTGAGCGACGGTGCCAGCTCCACCAGGCGCTCTGAATCTGCTCGTGCGACAAAGATTCTCGCGAGTATTGAGAGGTACAGCATCCGCTGCCGAATAACGGGATCGGTAAGGTGGTTTTTCGCGTGCGGCTCGATGCAACCCATCGCGCTCGTTGGGTCGCCGAGGAGGAGCGCGTAGATCGCTTGATTGATCGCGAGACTGGCGTGGGCATAGCGTGCTCCGACTCTGGATGCCAGCGCTTCGGATCGTGCGATCCACGGACGCGCAGCGCCGAGATCCTCCCGCTCGAGATGAATCGTCAGAATAATGTCTGCTGCGCTCGCGGCCTCTCCAACCAGATGATGCCGTTCGGATAGCTCGAGCGCTTCGCTCACCGCAGCCAAGGCCGCCTCGAACTCTCCGAGCATCCGATGGGGCTGGCACGAGAAACGGAGTGCTCGCGCCAATCCACGAACTGATCCGGCCTCTCTCTCCAATGCGACAAGCTGCGCACCGCACTCCCTGGCGCGGTCAAGAGAGCCCAGAACCGTCTCGTAAATGAGCCGCACGGACAAGAGGTTGGCCCGAGCGTCGACTGTCGAAGCCACCAGCTTGGTCGCGATGTTATTCAATCGTTCGAGGTCGGCGAAGCGGCAGATGTTGTCCGCGACGATCGCGGCGAGCAGTGCCGCCTGCGCACGGTGCGCAGTCGACGCTGATTCGTCGAGGGCGCACGAGAGCGAGCGGTCCAGGCTGCTGCCAAGATCCGACTCGGTCCGCAACATCACTTCCGTCTTGAGAAGCTCGAGGTCGGAGTGCGCGCTAGTCTGAAGTGAGCTGCGCGCGGCGAGATCGATCGCCGATCCGACGACGGCGGAAATCTGAGTCCAGTCGGCTGTTCGCTTGAGCGCCGAGATGCGACCGGTCAGCGCACGCAGACGATCGGCATCCGTCGTCGACGCTTGGAATGCCAAGTCGAAGGAATTCGCCGCGTCCCTTGGCAACCCATTGTCCAGTTGATGCTGGGCGCACTCTTCGAGAAGACTCAGCGCGCGACCTTCGGATCCACTTGCGAGCAAGTGTTGCGCCGCCTCCCAAACCACTGAAGGGGACCTCGATAGACGACACTCGCCCTCGAGCACGAGCCCGCACCGGTGATGCAGCAGTTTCCTCGAAGCGGGAAGCAGCTTCTTCAACAACTCCTCCCGCCAAAGGTCATGAATCGACAATGTTTCCGCATCACGACCGGTTCCCACGATGCCAAGAGCGTCGAGCTCTTCAATGCAGGCGAGCAGGTCCGCCGTGCCGATCTCGAGTACACTCGACACGCGCGGTACAGATGAATAGCGGCCCAACACGGCACACGTATGCAGGACGTGCTGTGCAATTGGAGAGAGTCTCGTCGCGCGATCTCGGATCAGCGCCCGGAGGGAATGCGGGAGCGACGCCGCCTGGCCCGTCTCCCGAACATGCCTGGCCAGCTCCAGGACGAACAGCGGATTGCCGCCAGTTACGGCGCTCGTGAGTCCGGATGGCACATCCGGACGAGGCAGCCCAGCACGATCGGCCAAAACTCCGAAGAGCGCGTTCGCGTTGTCCGGCGTCAAAGGGGCAAGTTGCATTGTTTCGACGCGAAGATCCGACATCGCCTCACGAAGCGACGCATATCTGCCCTCGTGACGCGCGGTAAACGCCCACATCACCGGCAGTTTGGCGGAACGGGAAACCAGGTGTTGCAGCAGGCGGACGGAAGCCTCATCGCACCAGTGCAGGTCGTCTATCCATAGGACCAACGGGCCCTCGGACACAACGGACTCCAGCAAGTCCGTTGCCGCATTTCGGAGGCGCTCTTGTACGGCCTCTGCTTCCTGCGACTGCTGTGCCTCCGGGCCGGTTCGTACTTCGTGCCCCGTAAGGAGCCGCAGTTGCGAAAGTGAAGCAGGCGAGCAGCCGAGCGCCCCTGAATACTGCAGGAGAGCGCCAAACAGATCGACGAAGACGCCGAGAGGACGTTGTACGTCGCTAGATTGGAGTTGCGTCGAGAGCGTTCGCCAACCTCGCATTGCCGCAGTCGTGAGCAACTCTTGAGCGAGCCGGCTCTTGCCGATTCCGGCGGCGCCAACGATGAACAGTGCAGCTCCTCGCCCTGTGAGCGTTCCGGTCAACGTATCGATCAGTTGCGCGACTTCCTGTTCGCGGCCGATCAGGGGAACGCTCTCTGGCTCTCCTCGTGCACGCTCCGGCGCATTCTCACTCACACGCCGCCTCAGCACCTTGGCCGGCAATCCTATCACACGATCTCGATCGCCAAGGTCATTGAGATACTGATCGATGATCTGAAGCGCCTGTGCCTTCGACCCGCTCATAGCGATCGCCTCAGCGTGCGCGAGCGTCGCCTCCTCGTTCAGCGGATCGACCTCAAGGCACCGTCGCGCCCACTCATTCACATCGTGCCAGCGCCCGTCGCGTCGAGCCGTGCCGATCTGACGAAGCAACGCGCGCCGATATTGAGAGTTCACTCGTGACCTCAGTTCATCGAGCCACTCTCTGTAGAACTCCGGCATCGGCGGATCGTATCCGGGCAGAAAAATGGCGGCGGCCTGGACGTCTTCCTGGCTCGCTTCGTCCGGCCAGCGCGATTCGAGAACGCGCCGAACGTCGGACTCGACAACCTCCTCGGCGACAAGCAGCTCCTCGCCGTCCAAGCAGAGGGGAAAGCCGCTGCGGCGCAGTCGGTAGATGAGCTGGCGAAGCGCGTGTCGTCGACAGCCATCCGACGCATCGGGCCAAAACAGTTCCAGCAGACGGGATCGCTGCACTCGTTGGCCGGCACTCACACTCAGGAAGAGCGCGAGCGCGAACAGCATTGCAGAATCGGGAGTGATGCGATGCTCGCCCGCGAGCACTTCCGCCGTCCCGAGTGTGCGAACGTGAATCATCGGGCCCTCCCCCCAGGAGGTTACCGCCGAGATTGAAACCCGCGCCTACTTCAACCGGCCGTCGTCACCGCCGCGTCACGCGTCGGCGTCGGTCGTTGACGCTGTAGATTATCGACACCAGGTTCATTCGTGCAAGACACAATCAGGCCACCTCGCAGGTCGGCCATCGCGATTCACAGGAGACTGGACGGAGATGACGCGGACCAATTACTCCAGCGGAACCCCGTGGGAGCCCATCGTTGGCTATTCGCGAGCCGTGCGCGTCGGCAATGTCGTTCACGTCTCCGGCACGACCGCCACGGGCCCCGATGGCTCACTCATTGGAACCGGCGACCCTCGCGCGCAGACCGTGCAGGCACTCAAGAATATCGAGAAGGCTCTGGTGCAAGCAGGCGCCGGGCTCGCTGACGTGGTTCGAACACGAATCTACGTCACGAACATCTCCCAACACTGGGAGCTGATCGGGCGTGCGCACGGTGAAGTGTTCCGCGACATTCGCCCTGCGACTTCAATGGTTGAAGTTCGCGCGTTGATCGATCCGGCGATGCTGGTCGAGATCGAGGCGGAAGCGGTGGTGGAGCGGTAGGGCGACTCCGGTGACGACTCTCGTCCCGCCCAAGCGGTCGTGATGACCCTGCGGTGACGGTGGGCGGACACTCATGTGCTTCCACGAGCACAGGGTGTACAGTTGAACCGCCAAATACTCGAGCTGAAGAGAGGTCTGCGGATTCGGAGGCGTGGTCTTGCCACCGGTGTGTTCGTGACCTTTGTGTTGACAGCATTCTGCCTCGCCTCGGCGAGTCGGGATCCGTTGCAGCCGCTGCGCGCTTTCACTCGCTGGTCGTTGGAATGGCGAGGCGCACGATTCATCGCGCAAGGTCGAGCCCGTCTCCAATCGTCGCTCGACGACTGCGGACCCACGGCGCTGGCGGACTTCCTTGAGCTCTCCGGCCTGCCCGTGCCGTCTCCGGACAGTCTTCGTCGACTCGCAGGCACGAAGCCGAGCGGCACCACGCTGGGAAATCTTGGAACGGCCGCCGGTAACGCCGGACTTCGGGTCTTTCCGGTGCGATGGGATCCCGCCGAACTCTCCCAGCTCCCACTGCCATCGCTGGTCTGGGTCGAGAGAAGTCACTTCGTCGTGGTTGCTCGTCGAAATGGATCCGACTCCGTGGAGGTACACGACCCCGCCGCCGGACGCTACCGGATGGCGAGCGAGCGGTTCGCCAGACTCTGGTCCGGTGAAGCACTCGTCCCCCTCGACAGCATCTCTCCTCGCCGCAGATCGGATGATCGATCCGTGAAGCGGTCCCATCGCCTGCGGGGTACGCGGGCAACCCAATCTCGAACGACGGAGGTATGAAATGGTTGGTGCAATTTTTCGCAGGATCGCGTGCGTGGGAGCGATGCTCGGTCTCGGCGTCGCATCGTCACCGCGCATGCAGGCCGCATCGGCGGAGCCGGTGGTGACCGCATCGGTCAGCTCGACCCATGCGGCGTCGACCGCGGCGGCGTCCGCTCAGCAGCCGAGCGAGACGGGCAGGGGATGGGGCTCGATGATCGGTTGCGCAGCGTGTGCCGTCGCCGGCGGCCTCATCGTGGCCGGCGGTCCGGCCACCCTCATCATTGCGGTGAACACTCCCGGCTCAGCCGGTGCACTGCTGGCCTGCGCCGCGACGTGCTACGAGGCCTTCCAATGAACGCCGCCGCTACTCCCACGCTTGGGGACATCAACATGAAGAGCCTGCGCAAGTATCGCGTATGGTCCGCGGCCGTACTCATCGGTGTCCTCGCGATGGCCATGCACGTTGGTCCGGCCGGTCCGCTCGCATCAACCACTCTCGCGACGAATGTCGCAGCGGGCGTGGTGGGATTTGGGTTCTGGCAGACGCTAGGGTGCATTGGATGCATTGCGGGATTTGTCGTCGGAGCGGGCACGACGGTCGCGGGATTCGCGGTCTTCCTCGCTGCGAATCCTGAGATCGGGATACTCTGCGTTTCCACCTGCGCCGCCGCGATGTGACCACCACGACCATCATCGACGACTCGGACTCCCCGATAGCTGCCCCGCCGACCTCGCCGGCGCGGTCAGCTATCGGTGTCCGATCTCGCGCTCGCGCGGCAGTTGTCGTTCTGGCGTCTTGCGCGTCGCTCGGCTCGCTGGCCTCGTACGCATGGCGTCATCGGGTTGAGGCGAGCGGACTCGACGCGCCTCCATTCAGCATCGAGAATGCGGCCTGGCGCTCCGTGCTCACGGTCGCAGCGACACGGGAGCCTTCGTGTCCGCCGTCAATCCCGGTCGTGATCCTCTACGTCAGTGGTTCATGCGTTCATTGTCAGGCAGAGCTCAGGCGCTGGTCGAATCTCGTTCGAAGCGGTGCTCCGCAGCTGTCCTGCATCGGTCTTGCAGTCGTGGCAGCGCCGAGCAAGGCGACCTCGCCCCCACGCTGGCTCCCCGCAGAAATCGCTTCGACGCTGCTGTGGGATCACGACGGCACGGTCGCTCGGGCCCTGAACGTTCGACTGGTCCCGCTCGCGGCTTACGTCACCAGCAAGGGCGTCGTGATCGCAAGAGTCGTCGGCGAAACATCCGAAGTATTGACCAGCCGGCACTTGGCCGACCTTCGCCGAACCTCGGATGCAAGCAGAGGAGTTCACTAGAATGAATAGTCGTGCCGCGGGAACGTTCGCGCGAATCGTCGAACAGCGCACTCCAGTCATCGAACCGCTCGCAATCGTCGCCACCGTCTCGCTGCTCACGACGTGGGCGATCCAGCCGTACTTTGTCCACGCACTCGCTCAGCAGGGAGCCGCGGCGCAAGGCGCCGCACAGGCTGCACTCTGGTTGTCGGGCGTTCTTTCTCCGCTGACAGCGCTCATCAAGGCGGTCGCGGCAGCTCTCATCTGCTGGTCGTGCGCCGTCTACCTCGACGAGCGGCTGTCGTTGCTCAAGCTCGTTTCAATCTTCTGCATCGCGGAAACGCTCTTTTCTCTTCGCGACTTGACGATGCTGGGGGTGCTCGCCGCACGCGGCGTTGACAGTGTGCGCACCACCTCCGACCTCATGGTCGCGTTCGGCATCAACGCGTTCATCCACGCACCGTCCTCGCTAGAGAGGATCGGATTCGAAAGTTGGGATCTCTTCACCGTCGCGTGGGGCATACTGATCTTCTGGATGATTCGCGCGCTGTTCAAGACAGATACGCGGTCGGCGGCGTGCCTGGCGGCGATGGCGTTCACCTTTCGCACCCTTTTCGCCGCCGCCAGCTTGTTGTACAGCCTCTAGATGGCGCTACGCACCTCAAAATGGATTCATCGCCCGTTTATGGAAGCACGAATCGCACTCCGTCAGTTCTCGGTAAAGTATCCATCGTTCACGCTCGCACCGCTCTCGCTCGAGTTCAGGCCAGGTGAGCGCGTCGCGTTCGTGGGCCCAAACGGCTCCGGAAAGACCACGACGCTTCGCGCGCTCGCCGGTCGACTCCAGGATTACGACGGCTCGATCTTAATTGACGGTCAGGATCTCCGCGACCTTCTGCCGCTCGGTCGGCGGCAAATCGGCCTGCTTCCCGAGACGCTGGCGGGCTACGGTTGGATGACGGTGCGGGAGCATCTCGCGTTCCTTCGGGAATTCTATCCGCGCTGGGATATGTACTACGCGGCTCACTTGGCGGATCGATTGCGCGTTCCTCTCGACCAAGCGATCGGCCGATTGTCGAAGGGCACCCGAGTGAAAGTGTCGTTCATCGCTGCGGAGGCCTACCGGCCGCCATTGCTCCTGTTGGACGAGCCGACGTCCGGCCTCGACCCTGAAGTCCGAGGAGAGCTCATCAACGCGATCCTTTCGTCGGTGGATGCACAGTCGGAACGCGTAGTCCTCTTCTCGACACATCTGCTCGAAGATGTCGAGCTCATCGCCGACCGGGTATTGCTGCTGGTGAACGGGCGGCTCGACATGGACGCATCAGTGTCTGAGCTCCGTGAGGCGGATCGAGGAGCGAGTCTTGCAAAGATTCTTTACGCAGCGCTATCTCGCGCGAAGAGTTGAACCGATGATTCCACTTCTGCTGTTGGAACTCAGGCGGCAGCGCCCAATGGTTCTGAGAATGGCCTGCCTCACCATCATCGTCGGCGTCGTGTTCTTCCTGGCAGGAAAACGCACGCCGGCCGACTTTCTTGCGATCCTGATCGGAAGCAGCCTCGGCGTCGTCTTGATCGTGCCAATGGGCATCTCGCGCGACAAG
>JADGOA010000181.1 GCA_017883215.1 Thermoanaerobaculia bacterium
TTCGGCGGGGAGACGTTCTACACGATCACCGAGGCGGACCTCGTCGTGCAGAACGGAATCTTCGGTGCGGGATTGACCGGGAACGGCTTCGACCATGTAGTGGCCCACGAGCTCGGCCACACGCTCGGTTTTCGCCATTCGGACCAGAACCCGTCGGGCGGCGCGTGCGATCCGTCGACGATGAGTTGCACGTCGAACGCGCTGATGGACTCGAGTGTCGACTTCAACAACGATCCGACGGGCGCGGCGCTGCAGGCTTGGGACATGGAAGCCGCGGCCGCGGTCTACGGCAGCGGAACCCCGCCACCGCCGCCGTGCACACCTCCGGCGATCACGACGCAGCCGCACTCGACCGATCTGCCGGCGAACAGCGACGTCGTGCTGTCGGTGTCGGCGACGGGGACGACACCGCTGCAATACCAGTGGTACATCGGATCGCGCGGCAACACGGCCGCGCCGGTGCAGGGAGGGACCACGCCGCAGATCGCCGTCCGGCCGACGACGACCACGACCTACTGGGTTCGGGTGTCGAACGGCTGCCTTCCTCCCGCGGACAGCGACACCGCAACCGTGACGGTCAACGGGTGTCCGGCGGTTCTGATCACTTCGCAATCGACAGGAACGACGATTCTCCACGGACAGAGCACGACCCTGAGCGTCTCGGCGACGACCGGTGGGTCGCTGCAGTATCAGTGGTACCTGGGCGCGAGCGGCAATGCCGGGGCGCCGATTGCCGGCGCGACGGGCTCGTCGCTCACGGTCCAGCCGGCCACCACCACGAGTTACTGGCTGCGCGCCATCAACTCCTGCGACGCATCTGCGAACAGCGACACGATCGTGGTGACCGTCCTGCCGTGCGACGCCCCGGTGATCGTCGTGCAGCCGACAGGGGGCGAGGCAGCCTCAGGCGATTCGTTTACGCTGTCGGCCGAGCTGATCGGAACGCAGCCGATCGTGGTGCAGTGGTACGAAGGCGCGGCTGGCGATCAATCGAGACCTGTGGCGAACGCCGCCGCAGCGACGGTCACGATCTACGCGATCATGACCAACCGATCGTTCTGGCTCTACGCGACCAACGCCTGCGGCGAGACGAAGTCGGGAGCGGTGTCCGTCACCGTCGTTCCGAGCTGCGTCGCGCCGGTGATCACGCAGCAGCCCGGCGACGTCAACGTCCCGCCGGGGGCAAGCGCGCTGCTCACGGTCGGGGCGACCGGGACATCGCTCGAGTACCGCTGGTATCAGGGGCAGTTCTTCGACTTCACCAAACGGGTGGGTGGAAGCCTGCCGACGCTCTACGTGCCGGCGGTGACGTCGCCAACGCCGTACTGGGTGCGGATTGCCAACTCCTGCGGAACTGAGGACAGCGCCGCCGCGACCGCGACACCGATCGTGACGCGGCGCCGGAGCGCGGCGCATTGAGGAGTGCGGACGTCCCCGTCCGGCGGTACCCGCCAGGCGAGAAAAAACGGTCGGACGCGGACGTCCGACCGTTGCGGACGCGGACGTCCGCACTCCAGCTCACTGCGCCAATTCGTCGAGCTTCTTCTGCAGTGAAGCGATCGTTCTGTCGCTGCGTTGCGGCTCGGGGAGCGACTGGGCGTAGCGAATCGCATCCTCGAGCGTCTTCCGCACGCCGGCCTTGTCGCCTTTCGCGGCGTAGACGTCGGCGCGGGTGCGGTAGATGCCGATCTTGCGCGGGCCATACGCCTTTTCGAGGGCGCGCCCGGACGCGGCGAGCGCCTCGTCGAATTTCTTCATCGCTTTGAAGGCGACAGCAAGGCGCGCCGGCGGGTTGTAGTCGTTCGGGAAATCGCGTTCGGACTGCTCGAGCAGCGCAACGGCCCTCTCCGGCGTGCCCAGCTCGAGGTATGCGGTGAGGCGATGCGAGTCGTAGACCGCGCGCTGCTCGGCCGTCTTCGTCGCAGCCGCTTCTTTGTTGAGGAAGGCGATCCACTCTTCGCGCAACTGATGAGCGGCGGCGGTGTCTTTCGCCGAGTCACGGGCGGCGATGAGCGACTGGTACAGGCCGGAGACATCGTCGCCGGAGAGGTGCTTGCGGAGCTTCGGATCGTCGAAGGCCTGGCGCGTGTCGTGTTCGAGCATCGCCAGGAGCTCGCCGCGTTTGACGTTGTTTGGATCGAGATCGGTCGCGCAGCCGAGTCCTGTGCTGGCGACGTTCGCGCCGGAGGTGGTGCCTTTCAGGCGCGGGTAGAGATCGCGCGCGGCAGCGGCGCAAACCTCGCTCCGCTGCGCCATCGACAGCGCCAGAGTCAGCGCTTCGGCGGCCCGGCCGAGTCGCGGCCAGCTCTTCGGCGCGGCAGCGATCGCTTTCTCGTAGAGCTTGATCGCCTCATCGCTCTTGTCCTCGGCGGCGGCTTTGTCCGCGGAGACGAGAATCGAGTCGGCGCTGTTGCCGCGCGCGCGGAACGCGTGCTGTCCGTCGGCGAGAAGCTTCTCCAACTGCCGGACGGTGGCGCCGCCCGCGTAACGCATCACCGCGTTCTCACCCTTTGGATCGACGACCAGCATGGTCGGCAGAACGTGAATCGGAAACCTGGCGAGGAACTTCGCGTTGGCAGCGTTTTCCGTGTCGATCGAAAGCCAGACAAACTGTCCGGCGTACCGCCCGAGCGCCTCGTCAGTGAAGACGTTGGCGCGCATCGAGCGGCAGGTGTGTCACCACGGTGCCCAGGCGTCGACGAAGATCGGCAGATCCTTCGACCTGGCCCGGGCCACCGCCTTCGCGTAGTCGTTCTCGACGAACGGCAGCACCTCTTTCGCGCTGGCGATGGCCGCCGACGCGATGAGGAGGATCGCCACTGTTGAGGCTCTGAGTTTCATGATGGCGAATTTAACATGGCCTGCTCGCCAGCCACCCAGTTGCTCAGTTGCTCAGTTGCTGAGTTGCTGAGTTGGCTGTGTGGTATGTCGAACTCCGTCCGCTCTTAACTCAGCAACTGAAAAACTCAGCAACTGGGTGGGCGGCGGGGTTCACATCCACTTCGCCAGCCACTCCGCGACCTCTTTGTAGAAGTAGCGGCTGTCCTCTGCGTTGGTGATCCAGTGGTTCGCTTCCGGCCAGACGAGGAGGCGCGAGGGGACTCGCATCCGTTGCAGCGCCGACCACTGCAGCAGCGTCTCGTTCATCGGGACGCGGAAGTCGTGCTCGCCGACGCTGAGCATTTCAGGCGTCTTGTAGTTCGCCGCGTAGGTGAGAGGGCTCTGCTCGCGCCAGACTTTGCTCTCGCCCCACGGGGCGGAGAGGTTCGTCAGCTCGCGGTGGTAGATGCCGTCCGAGGTTCCCCACTGGCTCTCGAGGGTGGTCTCCCCGGCGTGGCCGATGATGCACTTGTAGCGCGTCGTCGACGCTTCCATCCAGTTGGCGAGGTGACCGCCGTAGCTCGCGCCTGCCGCGGACTGGCGCGTTCCGTCGATGAAGGCGAACTTCTTGATGGCGTAATCGGCGGCTTCGTTGATGTCCAGCGCCGGTCCCTTGAGCGGGTCGCCCTGGATGTCCTGCGCGAACTTCTCGCCGAACCCGGTCGAGCCGGTGTAGTTCGTCATCAGCAGGACGTAGCCGGGTTTTGCGAGCAGGTGGTAGTTCCACCGCAGCGAGATGGCGTCGCTCCACATGTTCGCGGCGCCGCCGTGCATGAGCACGAGGAGGGGGTACTTTTTCGTCTCGTCGAAGTTGGGCGGCAGGACGATGAAGTTGTGGATCTGTTTGCCGCGGGACGAGGTGAACCAGAAGTGAATGGGCGGCTGCCAGTCGATCTGCGCCGCCTTCTCGACGTTGAACGAGGTCAGATTCCTGTGAGCCTTCGTTCCGAGGTCGACGCGGACGACTTCGGCCGGGTTCACCGAGGAGCTCCAGCGACCGATCACGACCGGCGCCTTTTCGGCGAACTGGATGTCGGAGTAGACGCCGCGCTGCGGATCGACGGCCAGCTTGACCTCACCGCCGGCCGCTGGAACCGAGTAGATCTTCACCAGGCCGGCATCTTCTGCGGTGAAGAGGATCGTCTTGCCGTCCGGCGAGATCGTGTAGCCGCCGACCGAGCGATCCGTCGCCGGCGTGACCACCCGCCGGTTCTTCATCGACGGGTAATCGAAAGCGACCAGGCGCGCGAGGTTGTAGACCTTGCCGTTGTTCGGTTCGAAGTTCGCGAACAGCGTCTTGCCGTCCGGCGAGAACTTCGGCGAGCGGTAGGTCCCTTCTTCGTGAGCGATGAGCTCAGGCTCGCCGCCGTTGCGCGAGATGCGGTAGAGGTCGACCGGTACTTCGGCGTAGGCGGCTGTGTTCTTCCTGGTCGTCGCGGAGAAGATGATCGCCTCGCCGTCCGGCGACCACTCGGCGTCGATCTCGTCGCGCGATCCTTCCGCGGTGCGTCCGGCGAACCCCGGCTCCTTCACCAGGGACGTGCCGGCCATGACGTCCTTCGCTTTCCCGCCGTCGAGCGACTGCACGATGACGTGCGGCTGCTGGTCGTCGAGCCAGCGATCCCACTGACGGATCGGGAACGAGTCGTAAACGCGGACTTTGTACTTCTGCTCTTTTCGCTGCTTGGCGATCTTCTTGTTCGCTTCGTCGTCGAGAGCGCCCGGGTAGACGACCGTCGTGAAGAGGATGGCATCGCCCTTCGGCGAGAACTGCGGCGAGCGCGCACCCGTCGACAGCGATGTGACGCGCCGCGCTTCGCCGCCGCCGGCGATGTCCAGCATGTACACCTGGTTCACTTCATCGCCTTCCCGCTTTGCTGAGAACGCGATGCGGCGCGAATCGGGAGCCCACGCAACCTCGCTCTCGCCGGACCTGGTGAACGTGATCTGGCGCGGTGCCGTGCCGCCGTCCGCGGGAACCACCCAGAGATCGGTCGACTGATCTTTCTCGTCGTACGACGGATTGATCACGGAGAAGACGACCCACTTCCCGTCGGGACTCACGACCGGACCGCCGACGCGCGGCATCAACCACATCGTCTCGTGCGTGAGCGGCTGCTTGGCGACCGTGGCGGTGTTGGGCGCTGCCAGAGCGACGGTGGCGAGCAGACAGAGGACGACGAACAGCTTCGAAGGCTTCATGAGGATCTCCTGGCTTGAAAAGCCGAACCGGTTGGCTGCGCCAGTGCGCGGCACCTTGCAGTCCGGCAATGCTAGCAGAGGAGATACTCCCATTCCTCCGCCCGCGGCTGCGGCGGCTTCTGATGACACGAGCCAAGCCTGCCATCCTGCAGGGGCGCGCAGCAGCGCGCCCGCAGCTCCGGTGGGCGGAGGGCCGACGAGAGTTGCGGACGCGCTGCTGCGCGTCCCTACAGGTTCATCACCGCTCCATCGGCTCCTGGCCGTTCGCCGGCTCAGGATGACTCGCGAAAGTCTCCCGGTGCGCTCCCTCGCCTGGTCAGGCGCCACGCTGCCTGGGCGAGGATGGCTCCCGCGACATCGATCATGACGTCGACCGGCGAGGCGGTGCGCGAGGGAACGAACCGTTGATGGATCTCATCACCCGTCGCGACCGCTGCAGCGAGGACAACGGCGGCGACCGCCCATCTCGCGTTCCAGCCGCGCTCATCGCCACGTACCGCGCGAAACGCGAGCGCGCCGAGGATCGCGTATTCCGTGACATGAGCGAGCTTGCGGACCACGAGATGCAGGATGTCGAATTTCTCCGGCGGAAGCGGATGCCTGAGCACGAAGGCCACGATCTGCTCGATCACGCTGCCGGTGTGCTGCGCGGAAAACTCGTCGGTCGAAAACAGCGTGATGAAGCCCGTCCAGATGATGACGGGGAGCCAGTAGCGGAGGAAGGTTCGAACCATTGCGCCGGGCTGCGGAGTATATGCGGATGGCGAGTGGCGAGCAGGGGAACCGTGTGCCGTGCCCCTGCTCGCTACTCGCCACTCGCGGCTGAGAAGGCTGCGCTCGTCGCGCCCCGGCCGTTCTGCCTATAATTGCGTCACCCGAACAAGCAGACCCGCTGCGGAGAGAGCCGCAGTCTCAGCACATGTCCATGCAGAGGACCGATTCAGAGCACGTTCGCTTTACCGTCTACCAGCCGAACTTCGCGCCGGCGCAGCTGTCGTTCCCTGCCGGGACCATCACTCTCGGCCGGGCCTCCGATTGCAACATCCCCATCCGCGACCGCTTTCTGTCGCGCCATCATGCAGAGATCGTCTATTCCGCAGGGCAGTGGCTCGTCCGGGACTGCGGAAGCGTCAACGGCACCCTCCTGAACGGCTCCCGCCTTTCCGCTCCGACGCCGCTCAAGCCGGGCGACCGGATCGGGCTCGGCGACAGCGAAGTGGTGTTCCAGTCCGAGGACGCGCCATCGCAGCTGATCGCCATCGACAGCTCCTCGCAGGCGAAGAACCTGGCCATTCCCATTCACGAGGCCATCGGCGATCGCGAACGGACGAACGTCCTCGCCTCTCTGGCCGTGCAGTTCATCGAAGACCGACCGATGAGCGAGCTGTTCGACTTCATCCTCGACCGGGTGATGGAGACGATGCAGCCGTCGCGGACAGCGCTGGCGCTTCTTTCACTCGACGGAAAATCGTTCCCGGCGGTGCGGGTGCGCCGTCGCGACCCGCAAGACTCCACGGATCTGGTCATCAGCCGCACGCTGCTGGCCGAGGTCATTCAGGAGCGAAACGTCGTGGCATATGTCGACACGGCCATGGACGAGAAGCTCGCTCAGGCCCAGTCGATCGTGCTGCAGGACATCCGCTCGGCGGTCTGCGCGCCGCTGATGGTGGGGGACGCGGTTCTGGGTGTGCTCTATCTGGACTTCCGCGCCGCGCGCGGAGCGGTCACGCACGAAGACGTTCGCCTGATCGCACAGATCGCCCGATTCGCCGCCGTGAAGCTCGAGACCACGCGCCTTCGCGAAGAGGCGGTCGCCAAGGCCATGATGGACGAGGAGCTGCGGACCGCGTACGGCATTCAGAGCCGCCTGCTTCCCGAGTCGATGCCGTTGATCAGAGGCTACACCTTCGCCGCGTCGAACAAGCCGTGCAAGACCGTCAGCGGCGACTACTACGACGTGGTGGTCAGGCCCGACGGCCGCATCTACTTCATCGTCGCCGACGTCAGCGGCAAGGGGATCACTGCGGCACTGATCATGAGCGCGCTTGCGACCGCATTCAACATCTTCAGCCGCACGAACCCGTCACCATCCGAGCTGATGGGGCAGATGAACGCGATGTTGGCGCCGAAGACGTCGCCTTCGAAATTCGCGACGGTCGTCGTGGGCGTTCTCGACCCGGAAAGCGGCGCGGTGGAGTACACGAACGCCGGCCACGTCGCGCCGCTGGTGATCTCGAAATCCGGCGTGGCGCAGTTGACGACGACCGACCTCGTCATCGGGCTCTTCCCCGGCGCGCAATATCGGACGCAGACACTGCAGCTCGACCCCGGCGACGCGCTGGTGCTCTTCACAGACGGGGTGACCGAGGCGGAGAACGAAGAGGAAGAACAGCTGGGGCTCGCCCCGGTGGCGAAGATGCTGGGTGAGCTCCATCGTGCCGATGCTCCGCGCCTGCTCACCTCGATCGACGAACAGGTGCGCCTGCACCTCGGCACCATTCCGGCGAACGACGACGTGACGATGCTGGCCGTGGCGCGCAACGCATAGCGAAGTGCGGACGCGCTGGTGCCCTTGTGGCACAGACACTCTTGTCTGTGCC
>JADGOA010000182.1 GCA_017883215.1 Thermoanaerobaculia bacterium
AATCAGTGCCAATCCAGCCGTGAAAGCGAACCACATCGTCAGGAACAAGTTTGCGGCGTAGTCGACAATCGTCGATTGCGCCGCAAAGTTGAATGGGTCGGCGGCCGCACGCCTCGCGTACTCTCCTTCGAATCGAGCCTTGGCCAGGTCGCCGGCACGCCGGAAATGGCTGGCCCACGCCGCGGCATAGTAGTGATCGCCCTCGGCCGGACCGGTCATCTCACGTCCACGCCGGAACCAGCTGTACGCAAGTTCTGGATCCTTCTTCTGATCGGCGTGAAGCCGCGCGACGGGAGCGTCGATTAGCCGATCGATCAGCGTCGTGACCTGAATCGGTTGCGGCAGGCGCAGGCGCTCCGTGCGTGCTCGCGCGAAGAAACGATCGGCCCACTCACGCTGTTCGAGCCGCTGACAGACCTTCACCATCCAGTTGTAGTCGCTCCAGACGACACCGAAGTCTCTTGCCATGAGGTCACGCCACACCGCTTCCGCCTCCGCTCTTCTTCCCTCTGCCCACAAGACCTGGCCGAGTAAGAAGGGATGCCATGGTTGCGTAGGATCGCGGCGGGCAGCGTCCCGGAGCGCAGCGTCGAGCTCAGGCAACGTCTGTGGGATACCTGCAAGAGGTTTCTTTCGCAGCCGAAACTGCGGATGAGACGGCTGCGAATCCAGCATTCCCGAATACTCCTCCTCGAAATTCTGCGCGAGAATCCTCCCCGATTTCATGCCGAGCATTCGCAGCCGGAAATTGCCACCGATGGTGAGTGGCCGATCGAAGCGCCCGTCGGCGAAAGCGATCGACTGGATTAGTCCTGCGTTATCGGCCGAGTACTCGACAGAGAAGCCTCCCTGCCGCGGCGTAAAGGAGCGGATCACTCCCGGCATGCGATAACGCCTCACGACGACTCCGTCCGCGGGATTGGTCGCGAGGAGGTAACCCGTGTCGTCAAGTGAGCCGGTCCCGTTCCACTCGGCGCGATACACCTCGCGCACATAGATCAATCCACCGTTCTCAACGGCATAGTGAGTGACATACGGCTTCCCGGCAGCAGCAACCTTCCCGTACTCGTCGGCGGCGTTCTTGAATCGCCCTTGAAGCAGGTAGACATCCGCAAGGTCCGCACGCGTCTGGACATCGCCGGGATCGATCGCCAGCGCCTGCTCGAAGGCGGCTGCGGCATCACTCCAGGCGCGCACCGTCTTTTCCGGAATGCTGCCGTGGAACCCATGGTCTTCTTCGTGCGCGACTTCGTTCAACGCCCGCCCGCGCAGACGCAACGCCTCGGCCGTGCGCGGCGCCTGGTCGAGGAAGCGAAGCGCGCGTCCGGCGTCGGACCGCGTGTAGAACGCGTCGACCGCCGCCAGGAAGCTCACCATTTCGCCGACGCCTTCCGCGGAGGTTTTTCGCAATTCGATCTGATTCGGGGCTTCCGCCTGCACTCGGACGACGGCCGAGGTCCGTTGCGCGACATGAGCGATCGCGCCTTCCGCATCGCCGAGCGCCCTGCGCCGAGGCGAATCGGTCATGCTTGCTGCTACGCTTCCCTCGGAAGACGCCGCTGTCTCGCGTTGCTCGGCCTTGCGAGGGACGAACGTGAAGTACGGCTGGATCTCCGTTTCTTTCTTCAGCGCGAACGCCTCGCCCCAGACGACGACCGACGCGCCGAGTTTCTCGCCGAGGGCTCGCGCCGCTTCGTGCGAGCGCAGCGGCTCCTTCGTCTGGTCGATGCCGGCGATTCGCACGTTCGCGTCGCCGAGCTTGGCAGCGATCGACCGCTCGATGAGCGCTGCCATCATTCGTCCTTCTTTGGCGGAGTCCTCATCCGGCCCGTAGAAAGGAGCGACGGCAACGGCCATCCGCTGGTCGCCCGATCCGGAAGCATCTGCGGCCCTCTTTCCCCATGGACCGATCTGCCAGAGCAAAAGGGCAGCAAAGGCGGCCAGCAACACGCCGGCGAGGACGGCGCTGGGCAGCTGATTTGTCCACGCTCCCGGCGTACGCGTCAGCGTCTGCGTCGACATCAGCGGCTGAGACGGCGTGATGCCGAGAAGCGCATCGAACATGCCGATCAACTCGGCGTACGACTGCGGACGCCGCTCCGGACGCTTCTCCGTCATCAGTTCCATGAGCCGCACCACGCGTGTGGGGACGTCGGAGCGCTTGCTGCGAATCGACGGCATTGATTCGTGGAGATGCTTGGCCACGATGGCGAATGGTGTCGTTCCTTCGAAAGGCCGCTCGCCAGTGAGCATCTCGTAGAGCAGGATTCCGCAAGAGTAGATGTCGGAACGGAAATCGGTCGGAAGTCCCTGCGCCTGTTCCGGCGAGAGGTAATAGGGCGTTCCCATCACGCTCCCGCTCTGGGTCAGGACCGGATCGTCGGCGAGTTGCACCGGCTTGGCGAGGCCAAAGTCGGCGACGTGCACCTGGTCGCGACGGTCCAGCAGGATGTTCGACGGCTTGACGTCGCGGTGAACGATCCCCTTCTCCCATGCCGCCTCCAGCGCCAGCAGGACCTGGCGCATGATGCGGACGGATTCCTCCACCGAGAGCCGTCCCGACTGCCGGATGCGATCGGACAGCGTCTGACCGTCGACGAACTCCATCGTCAGGTATGGCAGTCCGTAGACTTCGCCGAATGCATAGACGCGCACCACATTCGCGTGCTCGATGGTCGCGAGCGAGCGCGCCTCGCGGAGAAACCGCGCGTGGGTCTGGGTGTCGGCGGCCAGTCTTGCGGAGACGAGCTTGATGGCGACACGGCGGCCGAGGGCACGCTCGTCGGCGAGAAAGACGGTGCCCATGCCGCCCTCGCCGATGCGCCTGATCACGTCATAGCCGGAGATGTTCGGCGTGTCCTGAAGAGTGCGCGCGGCCGTAAACGCCTGCGTCGTACAGTTCTCGCACTCCGTCGTCCCCGGCGGAAGAGGAGTGCTGCAGTTCGGACAGAGACTCAAGCCCGCTGCTCCTGCTGAATGGGACCTTCGCGAGTATATCGCCGGGCATAAGTGCCCGGTCAGGAGAACGCCAATGGCTCGGATTGTTCCGACCGCCAGGCGCTGGCAAGTTCCGAGTTACTTGTGGGCGGTCCGTGCATGAGTAACTCCGCAATCACCAATCCGTCAACGCGCGCGATTTAATGCACAGGCGACCTGAGCAGATTTCGTTGCAGCGCCTGCTGTTCCCGCGTGTCGCACAGAAGCATGTGCAGGGGGTCTGCGGATGCCTGTGGAAAACCGCTGAAAATGTAACACTGAAAAGCCTTGCGCAAACGCGGTGTCGAACCGATCTTGACGTTCGTCTCAGGACGGATGCTACGTCGCAGATGTCAACGTGCTGAGGCGGCCTTGGTGAGGCGATGAATCACCCGGGCACCGGTTTCGACACGAATGCTCCCTCGCAGATGTCAACGTGTCGAGACGGGCCGAAGTGGCGCGATGGGCCACGAGGCAACGGTTCCGGCACGAATGCTTCATCGCAGATGTCAACGTGCCGAGATCGGGTCGAAGTGGCGCGATGGGCCACGAGACAACGGCTCCGGCACGAATGCTTCATCGCAGATGTCAACGTGCCGACGCCGGTCACAGTGACGCGATGGGTCGCTGCGGCAAGATTGACGCGGATGCCCCTTTGCGGCTGTTAACGCGTTGAGACCGGTCACGGGTGGCAAAGGACCCCGTGGCCATTTTGTTTTTGGCCCGCCCCGGACAGCGGACCGGACCGCTCCTGGCATCGACCGGGGACACTCCACGACATAGATTGTGTCCGGTGTCGGATGCGGCATGCTCTATTGGTCGTCGCCCTTTTCGCGGCTGTTACCACCCACGCCGCACCGCCGGATCGCTACCTCATGCAGCGAGAACGAATGGTCACTGACATTGCCGGCGACGTTCGCGACACCTGCCTCTCCCTCACCCGAAAACAGCCCGATCCGCGCGTATTCGCCGCTATGCGCGAGGTGCCCCGCCACGAATTCATTCCCGACGACGTGCGGCCAGACGCGTATGAGAACCGGCCGCTGGCGATCGGTTACGGTCAGACGATCTCCCAGCCATACATCGTCGGCATCATGACCGCGCTGATGGCCGTTCGCCCCGATGCCGTCGTCCTCGAGATCGGAACAGGCTCGGGGTACCAGGCAGCCATCCTGTCGCGAATGGTCCGGCAGGTGTACACGACCGAAATCATCGAGCCTCTCGCGCGCAGCGCGGCAAAACGGCTGCGTGAGCTCGGATACAGCAACATCGAAGTGCGCCACGCCGACGGCTACTACGGCTGGAAAGAGCACGCCCCCTACGACGCCATCATCGTGACCGCCGCCGCGTCCCACATTCCGCCGTCGCTGGTGGCGCAACTCAAGCCGGGCGGCGTCATGATCATCCCCGTCGGCGGCGGATTCGCGGTCCAGCAGCTGGTGCTCGTGACCAGGCTACCGAACGGAGGCGTCACGACTCGACAGGTGCTGCCGGTGCTGTTCGTCCCACTCACAGGGAGCCATTAGTCCTGGTTCGGCGAAATCGATCGCAGATGCCTCTCGCCATCGCCGTCTTTCTTCTCTCGGCCGGAGCGCTCGCCACCGAAGTCCTCCTGATGCGCGTCCTTTCGATCGTGGAATGGCACCACTTCGCATGGATGGTCATCAGTCTCGCGCTGCTCGGGTATGCCGCCGCGGGAACATTCGTGGCGCTCGCTCGAAGACTGCTGCTCCGCCGCTTGCGGGTGGTGCTGATCGCCTCTGCCGTTTCATCGAGCGCTGCACTTCTCGCATCACTCTCGCTCGTTCACGCCATCCGCTTCAACTCGCTGGAGATCATCTGGGACCCGCACCAGCTCGTCCGTCTCTTCGCGCTCTACCTGCTGCTCGCCGTGCCGTTCTTCGCCATCGCCACGTTCATGGCCACGACCTTCACCGCGCTCCGCGGCTCTGTCGCGCGCCTCTATCGCGCCGATCTCCTCGGCGCGGGTTTCGGCGCAGCGGCAGCCATCGCCGTTCTTTTTCTCATCCCTGTCGAGGTTGCGCTCCGGGGTGTCGCGGCCTCAGCCTCGCTCGCGGCGCTACTCGTCGCTCTGGCGGCGCGCAACCGGACCCGGCGCGTAGGTACGGTCGTGGCGATGATCGGGCTCGCAATATCGATCGGATGGCCGGCGTCGCTGCTGCGACCGCCGATGTCACCGTACAAAGATCTGGCCCAGGCGTTGCGAAATCCCGGCGCGAGGATGATCCTGGAGCGGTCCGGACCGATGGGCCGCATCGACGTGGTCGCCAACGACGATGTGCCGTTCCGGCACGCACCAGGCCTCAGTCTCGCGTTCACCGGCGAGATCCCGCGACAGCTGCTTCTGTTCGTCGACGGGAGCGTGGCGACCGCCGTTCCCGCGGGAGAAGCAGGGCGCCTCACCCCGGCGTATACCGGTTTCATGACCAGCGCGGCCGCGCACACGATTCGAGACCTTCGCGGCGCGCGCGTACTGGTGATCGGCATGGACATTCCGGCCATCCTCGACGCGCTGGCCCACGGCGCGCGAGGCGTCGATGTGGTGGAACGTAACCGGCAACTCATCGCGGTCGTTCGAAATGACATGGCCAGATACAATCCCCGCCTTTCCGACCCGCGGATCACCTTCCATGCGGCCGACGCCCGGGCGATGCTGCAGCGAACGAGCGCGCGCTGGCGAATCATCGAGACGTCGATCGACGGAGGGGGTCCGGGCGGCGAAGCGGGCCTGCGCGAGAACTACCTCCTCACCACCGAGGGGCTGGCGCTGCTCGGAGATCGCCTGGAGCGGGGCGGCATCGTCTCCGTGACCGCTGCCTTGCGAATGCCGCCGAACGAGATCATGCGGCTCATTGCGACGGCCGGCGCGGCCACCGAGTCCCGGGGCGGCACACCGGGCAATGCAATCGCGGTGATCCGCAGCTGGAACACGGCAACCCTCCTCTACGGCCGCGATCCGCTCGAGGCCACCGACATGGCGGCGCTCGAGCAGTTCGCGGCCAGACGCTCCTTCGACATCGACGTCCCACTCCGCACCGGTCGCGCTGCCTTCAACGTGGTCGACAGGCCTTATCTCGCGGAGGCGGCCACCGCGGCATTCGGTGAGATCGGCAGGCGACGCGATTTCCTGAACGACTACAAATTCGACATCTCACCCGCTCGCGACGATCGGCCGTTTTTCTTTCATTTCTTTCGATGGCGTGCGCTTCCGGAACTGATCGCGCTCCGTGATCGCGGCGGCGCCTCTCTGATCCAGAGCGGATATCTGGTCGCCGCCGCCACTCTCGTTCAGGCGCTCACCGCCGCCGTGCTGCTCGTCCTCATTCCACTGGTTTCGGCCGGCAGAAGACGGCGGACAGCCGGTGCGAATGCCAGAGGCGCCTGGCGCATCGTGCTGTACTTCGGCTCGATCGGGGTGGCCTTCCTGTCTCTCGAGATTGCATTTCTTCAGACGTTCACGCTCTTTCTCTCGCATCCGCTCTACGCCGCCTCGTTGGTCCTCGGCTCCTTCCTGGTGTGTGCTGGCATCGGCAGCGGGATCGCGCAGCGATTCGGACGCGACGACCTGCGCGCGCGCCGCGTCGTCCTGGGCACGCTGGCGCTGCTGGCATTGCTCTACGGCGCCGGCCTGAGGCCCGCGTTCATGCTTCTCGCGTCCGCGCCCGACGCGACCAAGGTTGTCGCCTCGCTGCTGATCGTCGCTCCGATCGCCGTGCTCATGGGCATGCCGTTTCCGCTCGGAATCACTTACTTCGGATCGATGCACCGAACCTGGATTCCCTGGGCATGGGCGATCAACGGCTCCGCGTCGGTGATCAGCGCTGTCGCGGCGATGCTCCTGGCGCTCTCGTACGGAATCCAGTCCGTGATCATCGCTGCGGCGGCGATGTACGCAGCCGCCGCGATTGCCGTCCGGCCGGCGCGCTGACGAAGCCTGGACGCACTTCGCAACAGCAAGGCGAGAAGAGCAGGTCGAGCCTGGTCTGTGGCTGATTACGCCGAGGCAGCCACTGAAACCCGGCGAATACGGGGGCATTGCTGGCCTCGAGTACTGCTATGGATTCGGGATCGACGGTGACAAGCTGGAACTGAAAGAGGAATCCGGCATGTCCAAACTTCGCTCGAAGCTGCATCGGGATAAGAAGGCGAACTGACTACGATCGGGGGAGCCCGTGGGCATGTGGTACTCCTTTCTGCTTTGCGCGCTATCTGTTCTTAGCAATTCCGATCTTGACTGTAGATTCGGGCTTCCGACTCTACCGTCGTCACGGTCGCCAAGTGATCCCGTGTGTATTGCCCTGAGCCCGGCGGAGGACCTGAGTACGCAATCCGCCGCGCGTATGGCTACAACGCTTGCGCGCGAGAGATCGCCACTCGGCTGCTTCACGGAGCGTCGTAACACGACCGCACCGGGCACCGTCGTCTCACCGCGCAACCCCGCTCGTCAGGGAACGACCGTGAATCCTTCGCGCGTGGCCGCCTCGGCCAACCGGTCATCGAGGGTCACAAACTGCAGTCGGATTGGTTCATCCTCGCACGCCAGCAGCGCGGCGGCGAGCTGCATCGCTTCGGCGGCACGGAGCATGTGGGCAGCCAGCAACCGGCGAGCACGGCGCGCAACCGCCGGCACGTCTGCGACGGTCACGGCATTCGACAGCGCAAGGTCCATCTGACGCTGTGCTT
>JADGOA010000183.1 GCA_017883215.1 Thermoanaerobaculia bacterium
CGATCACCGGCCGCGCAAAGTGAAATGCGGTCAGCGCAACGCCGCTCTGCGCTTCGATCCGGTAAGGCGCGAGCACGACATCGGCGGCCGCGAAGTACGCGGCGATCTCGGCGTCGGGGATGAAGCGGAAGTCGAAGGCCACCGCCCGGCCACGGGGGGGTCGGGGCTCGGGGGTCGGGGCTCGGAGGTCGTCGACGCCGAGGCCCAGTTCCGCCGCCAGCTGTCGGTACTCCTCGGCACTGTTCCACCACGCCTCCCCTGCAACCAGGAGGAGCGCGTCCTCAGTCTGCAGCTTGGCCCAGGCGCGCAGTGCGACGTCGAGCGCTTTGAAGGGGCGGAGGTGGCCGAAGAAGAGCGCCACCTTGTCCGACGTGATGCCCAGCGATCGCCGAGCCTCTTCACGTGACGGCACGGCGCCGCCTAACTCGTGCACGGGAAGATAGGTCGTCACGATCTGCGGCACCCGGAGTGCGGACGTCCTCGTCCGCAGCCGCCGGACGTCTCGTCCGGCGGTATCGCCAATCCCGCGATCACGATCGAGCGAGAACGCCAGATCGACGCGGGCGGGGACGTCCGCACTCCCCGGCGCGATCCGCCGCATGGCCTCGGCGGCCTCCGTCTTCGCGTGCACCACGAGGGCATCGGCACGCCGCAGCACGCTGTTCGTCAGCGCCCGCTTCCACCACGCCGGCTCCTTGTCGCCGATGTTGTGGCACTGCAGAATCACCCGCGTGCCGCGAGGCAGGCAGGCCAGGATGAGGCGATACGGCAGCGCCCACACCCAGATCCACCAGACGAGGATGACGGCGTCGGGACGTGCGCGGCGGATCTTGAGAGCGGTGCGAAGCCAGGTGATCGGATTCACTACGTCCAGCTCGAACCGCGCGCCCGCCGGCGTCTTCGCCCGCAGGGTCTCGTCAATGTCTTCGCCGCCCGGATAAAACCGCTTCGGATATTGGCGCTTGAACGAGACGATCGACACGTCGTCGGTTCGCGCCAGCTCCTCGGCGAGGCGGGTTGTGCAGTACGCGATACCGGCGCGATACGGATAGACGGGCCCGACGATCGCGATGCGCTTCAAGCGGCGCGAGTTTATCGCGCGAAGCGCTTTGGAGTGCGGCGACCGCAGTCGCCGCTTTACGAACTGATCGCGAACAGCGAGTGAGAAAGCGGCGACTGGCGTCGCCGCACTCCAAGGCGGCGACCGGCGTCGCCGCTCACGCCGACAGGAAGTTCACCACCGTCGACGCGAAGTACGCGCCCCACGTGCGGACGTCGAAGACGAGCGACGACGACATGAAGCACGAGTGCGTGCAGTGACACTCCTTCGCGCGGATCGACTTCCTCTGCGCGTCGGCGGCCTCGGAGAACCACAATCTCGTGAAGTCGTAGCCGGTGTCGCGAACGTTGCCGACGGCGTCGCGCAACTCGCACATCCGCACTTCCCCCCGAGCGTCGAGGACGCCGGAAACGAGGCCCGCGTGGCACGGGCGCACCTGCGTCTCCTGCTCCAGAACCTCCAGCTCCATCCTGCGCGAGTACATCTTCACGAACTTGAGGAAGCCGTCGTAGTTCGCGTAGCTGTTCCAGTACGCTTCCAGCTTGGGCAAAAGCTCGCGGTATCTCTCAGTCGAGATCGGCTGGATGTTCTTGTCCGGCTGATCTCCCCGCAGCATCTCGAACGAGTGAAACGAGATCTCCGGAAAATCGCGCTTCACCCCCTCGAACATCATGTCGAGGTCCTCGGCGTTGTAGGTGCACAGACATGTGTGCACATTGACGGTGAGATTCGGGTACCGCTGCTTGAGCGGGATCAGGTTCGCGTACGTCTTCTTCGCCTTCTCGTAGTTGCCCGGCACGCCGCGGATCCAATCGTGCTTCTCGCCGATGTGGTCGATCGAGAGGTTCACCACGATCTGCGTCGAAGGACAGCGCTGGAGCGTCGCTTCGACCGATCGGGCGATGAGATCGCTGGCGATCGCACCGGTCGGAATCGTGATCTGTTTGACGTGATTCATCGTCGCCAGCGCTTCGCAGACGTCGGGCAGGTCGCGTCGAAGGAACGGCTCGCCGCCGCTCATGACCACGAAGAGAAGATCGCCGAGAGACGAGAAGGTCTGCTTCAGCTCATCGAGGGAGAGCTCGTGCTCCTTGTTCTTCCGCAGCTGCTCCCAGTTGAAGCACGTACGGCAGAACGAGTTGCAGTCGTAGGTCAGGCCGATGATCAGATACACCGGCTTCATGCCGCGTTTCGCGACCAGGTAACGGAGGTACTGCACTTTGTCGGTGAACTTCATGCCGTGACGGCGAGTGTAAACCAGGGAGGCGGGCCGGCAATTCTGGCGAGTAGCGAGTAGCGAGTAGGGGGACCGATGGGGCTCAATCCCCCCACTCGCTACTCGCTACTCGCTACTCGCTTATTGAGTAGAGCCCGCGCTGCGCCGTAGAGGATCCCGAAGTAGTACGTCGCGTGGTGCATGGCGAACGCGACGGGAATCATCGGCCAGAGCCGTTTCGGAAGCCGCGTTGCCCGGGCGCCGAGGACAAACGTCACCAGCGCGTACGGAACGGCCACCAGCGGAGCGAGGATGATGGCGAGAGTGCCCGCTGCCATGAAGGCCTGAATTTTCCGATTGCTGCGGTGTGCCCGCGAGCCCCGAACAAGCATTTCTCCGGTCTTCACCCTGTAGAACCACCGCTGCCGCAGGTAAGCGCCGGGAAAGGCGCGGCGGCGATGAAAAACGCGGACTCCGTCGTGGTAAACGACACGGCCGCGGCGCATCAACCGTTCGAGCAGCGCCGTGTCCTCGCCGATGTAGCCGATCGACTCGTCGAAGGGCTCGAACGCGCTTCGGCGGACGAACAGGTTCACCAGCGCGATGTCGCTGGGCGAGGCGACGTCGAAAACCCCGCCCCGGCTCTCGTGCGCGGCCACTCCGCTGCCGATCAGCGGTGTGGCCAGGAGGGTGTCGGAGATGAGCTCGGGCAGCGAAGAATCCTCTGGGGCGGGATCGGGTCCGCCCAGCGCCAGAACGTCGGGATACCCATCGAAATAGGCCACTGCCGTCGCGAGCCACTGCGGTTCGGCCTGCGCGTCGTCGTCGATAAAGGCCAGAAAGTCGCCTTTGGCGGACGCGACGGCTCGATTTCGGCGTATGGCGGGATTACGATCCGGTTCGACAATGTTTCGCAAATGGTTGTGCGGTGGGAGTTTCAGCTCCGCAGCCGAGACCACAATCAATTCAAAATTGAACGGCGCCGCCTGGCCGAGTACAGAAGCGATGGCGCGTTCCGCGTCACCGCCCACGCGCTCGACCGGCATGATGACGGAGACTTTCAAGGTATGGGGCATGAGGCATACGGCATGAGTAAGAACGAATTACCCATGCCCCATGCCCCATACCTCATGCCCCCTATTGTATGAAGCTGATCATTCAGATTCCCGCTTACAACGAAGAAACGACGATCGCGCAGACGTTGCGCGACATCCCGAAGAGAGTCGATGGCTTCTCGTCGGTCGAGACGCTGGTCGTCGATGACGGCAGCAGCGACAGGACCTCCGACGCCGCGCGTAAAGCCGGCGCGACTCACGTCGTCCAGCTGAAGAATCACCGCGGCCTCTCCGCGGCGTTCATCGCCGGCATCGACGCCTCTCTCCGCCTCGGCGCAGACGTGATCGTCAATACCGACGCCGACAACCAGTATGCCGGCGCTGATATCCCGAAGCTGGTTGCGCCCATCATTCGCGGCACCGCCGAAGTGGTCATCGGCGATCGTGAAGTCGGGAAATCGCCGCACATGTCGGGATTCAAACGGATGCTCCAGCGACTCGGCAGCTGGACTGTCGGCCTGGCGTCCGGAGTGAACGTCTCGGATGTGACCAGCGGCTTTCGCGCCTTCTCTCGGGACGCGGCAATGCAGATCAACGTCTTCAATCCGTTCACCTACACGCTGGAGACCATCATCCAGGCAGGCAACCGCAACCTCGGCGTCCAGACCGTCACAGTACGGACAAACGCGCCGACCCGCCCCTCCCGGCTTTACAGCGGCATCGGGACGTATCTGCGCAAGTCGATCGCCACCATCTTCCGTGTCTACACCACCTACCGGCCGCTGAAGACGTTCTTCGCGATCGGCTCGCTGTTGATGTTCGCCGGCCTCGTGCTGGGCATCCGATTCCTCTGGTACTTCGCGCAGGGTGGCGAGAACCGCGGTGGACACATCCAGTCGCTGATTCTTGCCGCGGTTTTCCTGATCGCCGGCTTTCAAACCTGGCTGATGGCGTTGATGGCCGATCTGATCGGCGTGAATCGTCGCTTGAGCGAAGAGGTCTTGATCCGCCTCAAGAGACTCGAGGCACCAGCCGTGCAGCGTCCGGCCGCTCGCCCGCAGGAGCGGGAGCGCGATCGCGGACAGCTGCGCCCGCAGCGCCGCGAAGCACCGCACCGCGCGGAGCCGCGGCCCGCGAATCCAACTCCAGCAACGCCAGCACCCGCCTCGGCCCCTGCGGGTCCTCCGAGCACGCAGTGGGTGTGGCTCCTCGACGAGGACAAGCTCGCCAAACGCGGCGAGAAGCCGGAGGAGATGGACATCGAAGAGGAAATCGAAGAGGAATCGATCGCCACGGCGCCTTCCCCCGAAGGAAAGCCGAATCCGAGTCGCCGCCGCCGGCGGCGCCGCGGAGGCGTCCGCCCCTCGCCGGAGCTCCCCGGCAACCGCGGCAAGCACCTGACGGACGAAGCGGGAAACGAGTAACTAAGGGCAGTTACTCAGTTGCTCAGTTGCTCAGTTTGAGAACGCCGGTCGCGAACTGAGTAACTGAGTAACTGAGCAACTCCGGTCCATGCCCAAATACCCGCTGTCGACCGAGTACGACCACCTCCCCTTCGTTCAGGAGGTTTACGAAGGGGGCGGGGCGAAGAAAGAGAAGCGTCGGGCACGCGACTACCACGCTCCCGACGCCAGCAGCCGCCCCTGGGCCGAGCTGCGCGCCTCTTCGGCGTTCTCCTTTCTCGACGGCGCCTCACTCCCCGAAGACCTGATCCAGACCGCGGCCGAACGCGACATCCCGGCGATGGCGCTCGTCGACCGCAACGGCGTTTACGGCGCGCCGCGGTTTTACACCGCAGCGAAAAAGGCCGGCGTGCGCGCACTCGTCGGCGCGGAACTGGTACTCGCGGAGGGGTCGCGAGGTCACGAGGTCACGAGGTCGCGAGGTCAAGGCACATCCCGCGACCTCGCAACCTCGCAACCTCGTGACCCGCACACTTCACGCCTCACGCTCCTCGTCCAGAACCGCACCGGCTACAAGAACCTCTGCAAGCTCCTCACGGCGGGCGCGCTCGGCAAAGAAAAGGGGCAGGCCAGCTACACCTGGGAGCTCATCGAGCAGTACGCCGAGGGGCTGCACTGCCTCACCGGCGGCGACGAGGGGCCGCTCGCAACCGCGCTGCAATCGGCAGGGGCCGAAGAGGCTCGGGCGGTCCTCCGGAAGATCAGCGGGATGTTCAAGGGCCGCACCCACGTGGAGCTGCAGCGGCACCACCGACGCGGCGAAGAGCACCGCAACCATGCCCTCGTCGAGCTGGCCCGCACGCTCCGCCTTCCCATCGTGGCCACCAACGGCGTCCGCTACGCCCGCCCGGCCGACAAAGAGCTGCACGACATCCTGACCTGCATACGCGAAGGTCAACATGTTGATAATGCCGGCCGTCTGCTGGGTGTCAATCGCGAGCGCTACATCAAGTCCGCCGCGGAGATGTCGGCGCTCTTCGAAGACCTCCCTCAGGCCGTCGACGGAGCCTGGACGCTCGCCAATACCCTCGACTTCACCCTCGCCGACCTCGGGTACCAGTTCCCCGACTACCCTCTGCCCGCCGGCGAGACCAACAACTCGTTCTTGCGGAAGATCACCTGGAACGCGGCCACATCGCGCTTCCGCCCGCTCACCGCGAAAGCGCAGGCGCAGATCGAGAAAGAGCTGAACATGATCGAGAAACTCGATCTGGCCGGCTATTTCCTGATCGTCTGGGACATCGTTCAGTTCTGCACGCGCGAGAACATCCTCGTGCAGGGCCGGGGCTCGGCGGCAAACAGCGCCGTCTGCTATGCGCTCGGCATCACCGCCGTCGACCCGGTGAAGATGGAGCTGCTGTTCGAACGATTCCTCTCCGAAGAGCGCGGCGAATGGCCCGACATCGACCTCGATCTCCCTTCCGGCGATCAACGCGAGAAGGTCATTCAACACGTGTACGCGACGTACGGCGTCCACGGAGCGGCCATGACGGCCAACGTCATCACCTACCGCGACCGCTCCGCCGCGCGCGAAGTCGGAAAAGCCCTCGGCTACTCCGCCGAGCAGGTCGACAAGATCGCCAAGAGCATCTCCACCTGGAACTTCGGCGAGATCCGAGAAAAGCTGGAGTCGCTTCCCCGGGAGCTGGCCCGCAACGGATTCGATCCCGAGGACCGGCGCGCGCAGCACCTGATGCGGATGTACCTGCAGATCCAGAATCTGCCGCGACACCTGGGACAGCACTCCGGCGGCATGGTCATGGCCAGAGGCCGCCTCGACGAAGTCGTGCCTCTCGAGCCAGCCTCCATGCCCGGCCGCGTCGTCATCCAGTGGGACAAAGACGATTGCGCAGACCTCGGCCTCATCAAGGTCGACCTCCTCGGCCTGGGAATGCTCTCGGCCATCGAGCAGATGATTCCGCTGATTCGCAATCACGAAGGTAAAGAAGTTGACCTTGCCCACCTGCCCCAGGACGACCCGCTCGTCTACAAGATGCTGAACGAGGCCGACACCATCGGCATGTTCCAGGTCGAGAGCCGCGCGCAGATGGCGTCGCTTCCGCGCAATGCTCCGAAGAAGTTCTACGACATCGTCATTCAGGTGGCGATCATCCGGCCTGGACCGATCGTCGGCGGCATGATCCGCCCGTTCTTCGACCGCCGGCAGGGGAAAGCGCCGGTCGAATACCCCCACCCTTGCCTCGAGCCGATCCTCAAGCGGACGCTGGGCGTGCCGCTCTTCCAGGAGCAGCTGCTCCGCATCGCCATGGTTGCAGCGAACTTCAGCGGGGGCGAAGCGGAGGAGCTGCGGCGCGCCATGGGCTTCAAACGCTCCATGGAGCGGATGATGGACATCGAGGCGCGGCTCCGCGCCGGCATGACGAAGAACGGAATCGATGCCGCGGCGCAGGAGCAGATCGTCAAGTCGATCACCTCGTTCGCGCTGTACGGATTCCCGGAGTCGCACGCGGCGAGCTTCGCGCTCATCGCCTACGCCAGCGCCTACTTGAAAGCCCGGCACCCGGCTGCCTTCTACGTCGCGCTGCTCAACGCCTGGCCCATGGGGTTCTACCACCCGGCCACCCTCGTCAAAGACGCCCAGCGGCGCGGCGTCGAGACTTTCCCCATCGACGTCAACCACTCGGGGTGGGAGTGCCGTTGGGAAAACGGCGGCGTGCGGCTGGGCATGAGGTTCGTGAAAGGGCTGCGCGAGGCGACCGGAAGGGCCATCGAGGCCGCGCGCCATCCCGAGCCGCCGGGATCCCTCGCGGTCTCCGCGGCTTCTAATGACACGCGCCAAGCCTGTCATCCCGAGCTGCCGAAGCCGCGGAGCGGCGAAGGACAGCGAGGGATCCCCCGCACTCCCGGGGTGGCGGGGGAT
>JADGOA010000184.1 GCA_017883215.1 Thermoanaerobaculia bacterium
CTTCCGGCCCGACGACGATCTCTCGACGACAATGAGCGACCGGGCTGGAAGCCCGCACTCCTATGGGAAGGTCACTTCGGAGATGTCTTCGAATCGGATGTACGTACGGGAGAAGGTGTCGTGCTCGTAGCCGCCGAGGAAGCAGTAGTAGGACATGCAGTCGAAGACGAGAGCGACGTGCGAGTGTTCGCCGGTCTTCAGCTCGAGGTCGAACCAGAGAGTCTCCGACGAGCAGCAGGCTGCGCCGCTGGCGCGGACGGCGTTGCTGATGCGCGCGATCTGGGCGCGGTCGACCTGGATGGGAGTGCCGTCTTTGCACAGCGCGGCGCTGGGGCTCGAGATCTGCGGGCCCAGCGGCTGGGCGTAGACGAAGTTCACGGTCTCCAGATCGAGGCGGATCGTCTGACCGGTCTTCGTCTTGACGACGACTCCGGGAAGGGGCTTGAGCGAGATGGGGGTGGCGGGGATGGCCGGCTGCACCGACACGGTGACGCTCTCGTAGCCCGCGCGCCGGATCGTCAGCATGGTCTGCCCGACGGCCAGGATCGGCATCGTGAAGGCGCCGTGCGCATCGGTCGTTATGACCAGTTTTTCGTTGACCACTTCAGCACCGACGACCGGCTGTCCGGAAATGGAGTCGACCACCGATCCGGTGTAGGAAAAGTAGCCGGCCGGGTAACCCACGGCGCGCGTTCTGGCCAAAGCGGGGAAGGCTGCGATGAGAGAGAGGAGAAGAAGGTTCGTTAGAAGTTTCCGCATGATCAGTCCTTGCCCATTCTACGAGTCTCGGCGACAGAACGTTGGGACGTGGAGAGGTTCGCCAGTAGCGAGCCTCGTCCGCACACGGTTCCCTGCTCGCTACTCGCTGCTCGCCAGAAGATCGCGTACGCGTCGGCGGAGCTCGCCCCGGCTGTCGTCGGCGCCGAACCGCTCGCGGTCGAGCGCATCGACGAGGGAGCGGAAGGCGCGGTAGGCGTCGCCGCGATCGGATGCCTCCGTCGCGAGCGCGTTCACGTCGAATCCTCGCTGATGCAGGACTGCGTGAACCGCTTCGCGGACCGCGGCCGGCGTCCTGCCGGCGACCAGGGCTCGAACTTCTCGGCGGGCGCGGAGCGCGGAGCGAATGCGCGGCAGCGCGAGCAACGCTGCAATCGCGACCGCCGCAATCGAGCCGCCCCACGGCAGCAGCTCCCGCCACGCCAGCGGCGGCCGAAGCGGCGCTCGAATCGGCTGCGCGGCGGGCCGTGCTGCCTGCGTCACCCGCACCGCCGAGCCACCGCAGCGGAGCACTTCGAGCGCGGACGTGCGGGGGTTGTAGATGCTGATGCTCGCCGGCGGCACGACGAGGGTGCCGTCATGCGCCGGAAAGACGAGGTATTGCCACTTCCGTGTCATCGTCACGCCCTCGCGCCCCCTCTGAACCGTGAGCGGCATCGGCTGCACCTCCAGTTCGCCGCCCGGCGAACCTTCGAGCCGCGGCGCAGGAACGCCGCGAAGGTTGGCCCGTCCTCGCAGCGTCGCCGTGAAAGCCACGGGCCCGCCGCCCTTCTGCAGCGGCGGCGTGCAGTCGATCGTCACGTCGCCGACGAGGTCGGGCTGAGGGGATGGAAGCGCGTACGCCTCGATGGCGACGGGGGCAGATTGGAACCCGCTCTCCACGACCGTCCCCTCGAACAGCGACATCGGACCCTCGTCGATCCGGCGCATGACCTGCGCTTTCACTTCCATGCCGCCGATCTCGAGCGTTCCGGCCCGCAACGGAAAGAGCGCCACCCGCCGGACTGCAACGCGTTCCATCTCGAAATCTCCGACCTTCACCCGCTCCGGCTGCTCGTTTCGGACGTCCACCTCCTCACTCCAGAAAGCGTCGAGCCGCGGGGCGTTGCCGACCTGCCACTGCTCGACGGCGGCGGCGTTGTAGAGCACCCACGTCACCACCACCTCTTCGCCGACGGCAGCGCGCGTCCTGTCGACCTCCGTCACCACGAACAGCGGCTCGCGGCCGCTGGTGAGGAGGTCGTGGAGGATCTTCACCGGGTCGTTGCTGGCGTTCGCGGTGTCCGCGACGATCTCCAGCGTGATCGCGGCGAGCGTCTCGCGCTGCCCCCCTTGGCCGTTGACTACGAGCGGACCGACCACCGCCACCCCGGACTGGAGCGGGCGCGCGGTGAAGCGAAAGACTTTGCGCCGGGTCACCGCGCCGTTCATCCACGAGAATTCCGATGAGACTGACGGAGAGCCTTCGATGGAAAGATTTTTTACCGGCACATTCACCGCGTCGTTCGCGGCAAACACCCCTTCCAGCGAGACCGTGATCGTGACGCTCTCGTCGCTGCGCAGCGTCCGGCGGTCGACCGACAGCTCGCCGGCGCGTGCCGCTACCGCCGCCAGAGCGAGGACCGCCGTCAACACCGCGGTCGCCGCCCGAGGGCGGCTTCGGGCAGCGATGGCGGGCATGCACTCCTGCTTGCCAACGGAGGCACAGACAAGAGTGTCTGTGCCACATGCCCTCTCGAGAGTGTCTGTGCCACATGCCTTCTGAAGAGTGTCTGTGCCACCCGGCTTCTGTGGCACAGGCACTCCTGCCTGTGCCGTGACCTGCGCCGTGATCCGTTCCGCGCCGCTCCGGTTCCTCACCATCCGACGCGGCCTCGCTGTGCGTGCGCCCGCTTCATCCGATTGAGCTCTTCCTGCTCCTGTTGCTGAACGGCGCGCAGGAGCGACTCGGCGCTCTGATCGCCACCGCGCTGGTCGTTCTTTCCAGCCCCCGGCGAAGGCTGCGGGCGCTGCGGGTTCGACTGCGGCCCGGTCTGACTCTTCTGCTGACCGCTCCGCGACTGCTGCTGTTGCTGTTTGCGCAGGAGGGCGATCTCCAGATTCCGCTTCGCCTGTGCGTCGCCGGGTGTGAGGCGCAACGCTTCGCGGTAGTCCCGGATGGCGGAGTCGAAGGCGTTCGCGGTGAGAGCACCGTTACCGCGGTTGTAGAGCGCATTCTCGCGAAGCGCACCATCGCGCATCGCCATGGCCAGCGCCGCTGCTCCCTCTTCGCTTTTCCCGGCCGCGATATCCGCAGTGCCGAGGTTGAAAGCGTGCGCCGCGGACGGCTTCGACGTATTCGCGACGCCGAAGGCCTCGGCCGCCTTTGCATACTGTCGCGCCGCGAACGCTTTCACCCCACGCCCGTTCGCCGAATGCGAGTTCGTTTCCTGCGTCGCGCGATGCCAGAGGCCGGCGAGCGAAAGCGGCAGAAGCAGAATCGCGAGCGCCTTCATATGCACGGCTCCTCGAACCCATGCACGCGGCCCAGCGTGCTCGCCGCAGGGCACGGCCGCGCTGGCAGCGCGAAAAACCTGGTCTGCCTTCCACCCGCCCGTGCGCTCATTCCGCACCTCGGTTGACGACTGATCCGATGAACAACAGCGCAAACGCGAGGGACAGCGGCCACTGATAACGATCGATCGGGATGCGGATGTTGCGCTGCTTTGCGACCCCTCCGCGGCCCGCGAGAAGGCTGTCGAGCGCGTGCGCCGGGAACGGGTTCATCACGAATGTGCCTCCCGTTGCGCCCGCGATCTGCTGCAGCACTTCCGGGTGCGCGTACGTCGTGACGACGCGGCCGGCCTCGTCCTGCAGCGGGCCGGCCGGCATCGGGATGGTGCTTCCCTGCGTGGTTCCGACGAGGATCGTGGAGACGCTGATCCCGCGATCGTGGGCACGGCGAAGAACGTCGCGGAGGCGCGTCCCCTGCTCTTCGCCGTCGCTGATCAGGACCACGTCGGCCTTCGTGGTCACATCCGCTTCGACGAGGTCGAGTGCTGCAGCGAGGGCAGCCCCGAAGTCCGATCCGGCCTGCCCGACCTCTCCCGCCTGAATGCTGTCGAGCATCGCGGCGACGGCGTCGCTGTCGCTCGTGAGAGGCGTCACGACTTCGGGGACTGCCTCGAACTCGACGAGAGCGAGCCTGCCGTTGGCGGATTCGATCAGCCGTTTGGCGATCGCTTTCGCCGCGGTCAGCCGCGATGCGCCCACGTCATCGGCGAGCATGCTGTTCGACACGTCGAGGACGATCACGCGATTCGTCTCGCGGTCGCTGATCGGAATGGTGATGAAGCCGCGCGACGGCCCGGCCAGAGCGAGCACCGCCAGCGCGAGCGCCGCCGCCAGCAGCCACGGTCGGGCGCTCCGCAGCGGCATGGCCACGCTGCGCAACCGCTCGGATACGAACCGGCGTGCGGCCTGCTGCCGCGAGCGTTCGCGCGCGACGAGAAACAGCACGACGAGCGGAATGGCGGCAAGTCCCCACAGCCAGAGCGGATCCCGAAAAGTCATCCGCGCCTCCGGTGCTCGGTGCTCGGTGCTCGGTGCTCGGAGGGCGCTGGCCGGAGCCCGGAGATCGTGGCAGCTCGGACATCCTCCGAGCACCGTGCACCGAGCGCCGAGCACCGCACACTCATCATGCCGGCACCTTCTGCCACACGGTTTCGCCACCGAGGAGCGCCAGGGCCAGCGCGGCCAGCGCGAGGGAGAGAGGATAGGGATAAAGCTCTTCGATCTTCTCGCTCTTCGGAGCGGTGAGGCGTGTCTTCTCCAGTCCGTCGATCCGCTGCAGCACGTTGCTCATCGTTCGAGCGTTTGCGGCGCGGAAGAATTCGCCCCCGGTGATCTGCGCGATCGCGGCCAGCGACTGCTCGTCCAGCTCCCCGCGAATCGTGGTGTAGATCGTCTCGATCTCGCCGGTGTAAGGATTCTGGCGTTTGATCGGAAGCGGCACCGGCCCCTCGCTGCCCACGCCGATGGTGTAGATGCGCACGCGATTCCTGGCGGCCAGCTGCGCCGCCACGAGCGGGTCGATGGAGCCGGAGTTGTTCACGCCGTCGGTCACGAGAATGATCACCCGGCTGCGCGATTTCGAGGTGCGCAGCCGGTTCACGGCGGTGGCGATTGCGTGGCCGATGGCGGTGCCGTCGCCATTCTCCCCCACCTCCGCCTTTGCCAGCATCGACCCGGCGATGTCGCGGTCGAACGTGATCGGCACGCGCGTCGCCGCGCGCACGCCGAAGGTCACGATTCCGATGCGGTCGTTCTGCCGCCGGTGGATGAAATCGCCGATCAGCTCCTTGGCCACCGTGAACCGGTTGCGGGGGCGGAAATCTTCGGCGGCCATGCTGCCGGATGCGTCGAGGCAGACGACGATGTCGATGCCGTAGCGGTCGCTCGTGGTCATGCGCGTGACGCGCTGCGGACGGGCCAGCGCGACGGAGAGGGCCAGCAGCGCGAAACATTCGAGAACGAACGGGAGCCAGGAGAGCGCTGCGCGCATGCTCCTGCGGGTCCCGAGAAGCGAGAACGAGGAGAAGCCGAAGGCGCCGATGTGCCTGCGGCGATCGCCCAGGAGAAAAGCCACGCGCGCGACCACCAGCAGCGCCAGCGCGAGGAAGGCGGGGGTGGCGAGACGAATCATGAGCCGGACTCCGGAGACCGCAGTTCAGACCGCGTCTGGAGTGCGGACGTCCTCGTCCGCAACGATCGGACGTCCTCGTCCGATCGTGCTTTCGCCATCACCGCCGGGCGAGGACGCCCGGCGGATGCGGACGAGGACGTCCGCACTCCCTGCGGTCCGCGGTCTGCGGTCTGCGGTCCGCCTCTCACGCCGCCTCCGCTTTCGGCTCGAGCTCGTCGGGGAGCGCGAGCGCGCGACCGGCGACGGAACCGAAGTCGCCGGCCGGTGCACCCCACGGGGAGAACTTTTCGAGGTCGCCGCGGCGCAGAACGTCTGCGATCAGCTCGTGGTCTCCCAGGCGGCCGAGGACTTGAGAGGTCGTGAGATCAGCGCCGTAGCCGCGGCTGTCGAGGTACTGGCGCAGCGCGTCCGCGAGTGCCGCCCAACGCTGCGGCGGGGGGGAGTCGCGCATTGCGGAGACGGCGGCGCGGAAACGGTCGGCCGGCGGAGCGGCGGCAACGCCGCGCCTGGCGCGCTCTGCCCGTCGCTCGACCGCGTACACGGCTGCCCACGCCAGGCACGCGAGAAGCGCCGCGACCGAAATGGCGATGAAGGGCTCGCGCGGCCACGGCGTTTGGCGCGGCGGTTTGAGCGGCGCCGGTTGCATCGTGTCTTTGGGCGCGAGGACGGAGCGCACCGGCACGACCAGATTCCGGAACCGCACGCCCGCGGTGGTCCCGCTCAACGCGAAAGGCCGCGGCTCGAAGGTGCGCACCACGACGCGGCCCCCGTGCTGCGACACGACCTCGTAGGCAGGCGAGCTGTCGACGACGACCGGCTTCGCAAAATCGATCGTGATCAGATCGCCGACCGCCGGATGCGCGGGCCGGAAGGTGGCGGTCAAGATGAGGAGTGCGAGGAACATTCGAGTCCTGAGTCCTGAGTCCTGAGTCCTGAGTAGTGCTGCGTGGCTGAGTGCTGACGACGCTACGAGGTTACGAGGTGCCCCACCATCCCGTGATCGACATCGTGACCTCGCAACAGCAAATCTGACAACCCACTCAGGACTCAGGACTCAGGACTCAGGACTTACCGTCTTCGTTTCACCCTTTCTCGGAAAAACCGCAGGAGCTCACGATCGTAAGGGATGGCGGTCGAGACCTCCATATGGTCGACGGCGGCGGCGACGAAGCGACGCTCCAGCTCGCGATCCCGCTGCGCGGCCCGGCGCGCCACGCCGCTGCGGCGAAGATCCAGAAGGCGTGCCTCCCCTGTCTCGTCGTCGACGAGACGCACCAGCCCCCGGTCCGGGAACCGTCTTTCGCGAGGATCCGTCACGGTGATGGCGACGACGTCGTGGCGCCGATTCAGCCGCCGCAACGGACGGTCGAAATCGAGATCGAGAAAATCGGAGATGACGATGACGACCGACCGCTTCACGGCCACGCGGTCGAGAAACGTGACTGCGTTGGCCAGATCGGCTGCGCCGCTGCAGCCGTCGATGGCGGCATCGACCGCTGCCCGCACGAGCACCTGCGCGTGGCCACGGCCGCGGCGCGGCGGGATGAAGCGGCGCGCATTCCTCGAGAAGAGCAGCAGGCCGACGCGATCCGAGTTCTGCACCGCTGAAAAAGCGAAGATCGAAGCCAGTTCCGCGGCGATGTCGATTTTCCTCCAGTCGACCGAGCCGAAGGTCATCGACCCGGAGACGTCGATGGCGACGAGGATCGTCAAATCGCGCTCTTCGATGAACTCCTTCACATGCGGCACGCCGGTCCGCGCCGTCACGTTCCAGTCGATGGAACGGATGTCGTCGCCCGGCTGGTACTCGCGCACCTGGGAGAACTCGATTCCGCGCCCGTGAAAGGCGGAGTGATAGTCGCCGGCGAACCCGGCGCGAATCAGCCGCGCGCTGACGATCTCCAGCTCGGTGACCCTGCGCTGCCGCGGCGCGCGGGCGGGAGGAAGGCGTTTCTTGAAGATCGAAAACATCGATGGCCGGAAGTCCTGAGTCCTGAGTCCTACCACCCAAGCCGGCGGGCCAGGGATCCTTCGCCGCGCTCCGCCTGGCGGCTCCGCCGGCTCAGAGGCTGTGCAGAAATCGAATTCACCACAGAGGCACAGAGAGCACAGAGACTGTTCCTCTGCCTTTCTTTCTCTGTGTCCTCTGTGTCTCTGTGG
>JADGOA010000185.1 GCA_017883215.1 Thermoanaerobaculia bacterium
ACGTGAGGAAGCGGGTTGCGGAAGGGTGAGTTACTCAGTTGCTCAGTTGCTGAGGCCAGAGGTAACTGAGTAACTGAGTAACTGAGCAACTGAGCAACTGAGTAACTCACCCTTCCGCAACCCGCTTCCTCACGTACACCACTTTCTCGACCGACGCATGCACAACTCCGTGGGCGTCGATGAGGTCGACGGTGTAGTAGCGATCGATCGGGTCGCCGGAAGCGGCGGCGCTTCGGATGGCGTCGAGCTCGTCGTCGTCGATGCGAAAGGTCGCGTGCAGCGTCGAGCGTCCCGGCTTGCGAAACTTCACGGTGGCCGCCTTGTCCCAGACGACGTAGTCGGGACCGAGCAGGCGGATCAGCATGATCATGTAAAAAGGGTCGACGGCCCCGTACATGCTGCCGCCGTAAATCGTTCCGACATAGTTCTTCGTCCGCCACGACAGCGGCAGGCGGACACGCACTTCGTGCAGGTCGTCGGCGATGAAGGTCACTCGCGCGCCCGTGCCGCGATAGGCCGGGAAGAGGTTGAACCGCCACCGCAAGAGGCGTGAGGCGAACGACTCAGGCATGGCCCTCCTCGACGCGGGGAACGACGAGCCAGAGGATCGCTCCCGCAAGAACCGTCATGACCACGATCGAATTGACGAGGAGGTCGGAGCGGTCATTTGTCGCCATCGTCACCGCCGCTTCGAGCATTGCAGCGGTGAAGAGCGTGACGGGCCACGCCAGCATGCTGCCGGTCAGGACGTAACGGACCACCGCCCAGGCGGCGACGGCCAGTAGCGCGGAGCGCAACAGCATCAGCGGCGTGCCCGCTGATGCGACTCCGGGATCGAGTGAGGCGCAGAAGACGATGGCGACGATGATCGCACCGGGCACCCACCGCCGCTTGCGCATGGTGCCGAAGGCGACCGCAAAACAGGCGGCGACGGCGCTGCCGATGACGGCGTTGAAGATCGCGTTGCCGGTAGCCATCGCGGCCGGGAATGCGATGACCACGAGGTTCGAGATATCGAGCGAGACCATCGCCGAGCCGGCAAAGCGGTCGGCCACGAACTGCACGAAGCCGCGAATGGCCAGGGCGGCAGCAATGGCCGTGAACGCCGCCACGACGGCGCTCCGTCCGAAGCGCGTGCGCCCCTCACGCGACAGAACGGCGAATGCGGCGGGGAAGGCGGCGTCGATGACGGCGAAGGCGAGGAAGATCGCCCCGAGCCGGAGGCCGATGCCGCGCAGAACGTCGACCGACAGGCCGGCGAAGAAGGTGTCCCACCGGACCGAGGTGTTGTAGCCGAAGAGGGCGTCTTCGTATCCGGCGGCGGCGCTGAGGATGGGGATCACGGCCAGCACGAGCGTCCAGCGCAGCGCCCGGTCCCACCGCGGCCGGCGGCCCATCGCCGCGATGACGAACCCGGTGACGAGCGTCGTCACCGCGACCATCCCGCCTGCGATTTTGAGAACCATCAGGATGACGTTGCGCAGGGTCTCCAGTGAGGCTTCGCGGTAGACCTCGTCCGGAACTTTCACCGTCACGTTGAACTGCGTGACCTCGCTGCCGGCCACTCGGATCGTGGCGCGCCGAAAGGCGTCGGCGACGATCGGCTGTGTCTCCTGGAAGTGGAAGAGCCAGTCGCGGCGGTTCGGCTGCGGGAAAGTGAGGGTCTCTTTGAGTGCGAACGTGGCCGGGTCGAGGCCGTAGAGGCGGAAGGCCGGGAGGGCAATGGCCAGCGCATGCGCCTGGTCGAGACGCGCTCCGGCGTTCGTCTCCGCCTGGTACTTGTGATAGCCGATGGTGCGGGAAGTGCGCGGATCGACTTCGACGAAGAACTCGTCCGTCTGCATCGGCGTGAAGAAGCGGACGGTCCACGTTCCAGCCTCGATCTTCGAGCGGAAGATCGCCACGAGCTTCTGCATCGACAGTCCGCGGCGCAGCATGTACTCGGCGGCCGTGGAGTCGAACGATCCCGGCCCGCCGCCGTCTTCGCGCCGAGACTGTGCGGCCCACGAACGGAACCCCTCGGCCGTCGTGGCGATGGCGCGCGAATACGGGGGCGCGCCCACGGCCGCTCCCGCAGCGTGCGAAGAAGGTTGCAGGCGCTTCATGTGCGCAGCGGCGATCTCCTTCGCCTTGCTCCTGGTGATGCGATAGTCGACCGCGTCGTCGGGGGAGGCGGGGTGCATCGCGATCACGACGCCCGCGGCCAGTATGGCGACGGCGCAGACGATCAGCGCACGATGCGTCAGGGGAGTTGCGGCCGGCAGCTCTGCCGCCGTGCCGGCCGCAACCGGCGGTGGCGGAGCCGTCACCGGCATCGTCGCATTCGTCAGATCGTCATCGGGGACGAATCCACCGCGCCGCAGGTAAAGCGCGATCGAGAGCAGCATGGGAATGGCGAAAATGAATGAAGCTGCTGTCGCAGAGCCGATGTAGTAGGCGTTGTGCGAACGGAAGAGCAGCATCGATGTGTAGAACGCATCGACCGTGTAGTGCCAGATGAGCAGGGGCAGCAGGCCGAAGGCATCGAAGAGGAATCCGAGCAGGACGCCGGCGAGGCCCACTTCCAGTCCACGGATGAAGAAGGGCTGATTCGGATACGTGGAATGGCCGAAGCCCCAGATGAAGCCGGCCACGATGATGGCCACGATCCGCGAGCGCAGCAATCGGTGGAAAAAGGGGATGGAGAAAGCACGGGAGAGGAATTCTTCCGACAACGCCGGGAAGAACCCGGCGAAGAGGACGGCCACCCACGGCAGTGCCGAATTCAGGATCTCGTCGTACGGGATATCGGCAGGCGCCCAGGCCCCGAAGTGTCCGGCCACGAGATAGAAGACGACCTGGTAGGCGAGGAAGAAGGCGACCAGCGTGTAGGCGAGGACGAAGGAGCGAAACACACGCTTCGATCCGAGCGCCCGCGGCGTCCAGATGCGTGAGATCGCCAGATGCTGTGGCAGGCGCTCCCGGTACAACACCTCGCCGGCGCCGCAAATGACGATCAGCAGCATCGCCGTGCCGAGCGCCTGCAGCACAGTGCCGAAGGAGAACTGCGCCAGAAACGCGGAGTACGAGCTGGTGGTGTCATATTCGGCGAGCGCGCTGGGGAAGGAGTTCACCGAGACGGCGGCGGTGAGGACGATGGCCACCACGCCAACGCCGATGAGAAACCGCAGCCGCATGTCGCCGCGGCGAAGGCGGACGATGAATACCGCCAGGGCGGCGATCATCGTGATGATGAGGAAGACCGTGTCGACCTTCCCGGCCAGAAGATTTTTCGAGCGCAACTCCCTGTAGGTCCGCTGCCACTCGTCGGGAACGCGGAGATGCTGGGTGAACGCTCCGATGACGCCGCCGTCGATGGTGACGTCGTAGCGATACGGTGCGCCGCCCGGCCGGATCGAGCTCGATTCCCACGTGAAGATGCGCTGCACGCGGTGGGGGAGATTGCGTTCGCTCTGGGACACGAGGTGGATGGAGGAGAGCGCAACGCCGTTCCGCGTCAGGAACGATTCGGCCGTCGCTCGCGCAGTGGCGGCATCGGGAGTGGGGATGGCGCGCTTCTCGGGAACGTGGTGGCTGAAGGCGACGATCTGTCCGGTGGGCGCGACGTCGACGGCGTACTCCTCCTCCTGCATCGGCCGGAACCAGCGATGCCGCCAGAACCAGAGGTGCACGTCCTGGCGCATGACGACGGACGCTTTCTCCAGGCCCAGTGTGCGCTCGAGGAAGATCTTCGCGGCTTCGTCAGCGTCGAAGACGGCGGTGTGCCGGAGGGACGAGGAATCGATGCCCTCGCCTCGGAGGACGCGCTCGGCGATGGCCCGTGAGGCGGACCGGTCGTAGCGGAACTCGATCGACGCTTCCGGGAAGGCGCGCGAGAAGTTCGTCAGCGCGACGAGGAGCGAAGTCGCGAAGACCGCGATGCAGATCGCGAGGAAGGTCCAGTCGCGGCGGGTGAGCTTTTCCATGTCAGCGGACAGCGGGCAGCGGGTAGGGGATTGTATGCGGGGTCGGGGGGGTGCTCGGGGGTCGGTGCTCGGTGCTCAGTGCTTGGTGCTCGCCGTTCGCGGGCTTCTAATGACACGCGCCAAGCCTGTCATCCCGAGCTGCCGAAGCCGCGGAGCGGCGGAGGACAGCGAGGGATCCCCCGCACTCCCAGGGTGGCGGGGGATTCCTCGCCGCGCTCCACCCCTCCGGGGTTCCGCCGGTTCGGAATGACAGTGTCACTTCCGCTCCAGCGGCGCCCGCGCCGTTCGCCGGCTCGGGATGGCACCTCACTTCTGTCTCCTGCCGCCTCCCGCTACCACCGGATATCCGCCACCAGCCCCTGCCCGGTCGGGATCAGAGCCACGCGCGCCTTGCGGTGATTCGCCACGACCGATCTGGCGATGGCGTGGCCGATCATCCCGCCGGCGAGGACGTCGGACGCGAAGTGGACGCGGTCGTGAACGCGGGCGATGGCGACGCTCGTCGCAATCGTGTACGCGATGGCGGGGACGTAGCGGTTGTCGTCGTATCGCGTGGCGATCGCCGAATAGATCGCGAATGCGTTTGTGGCGTGGCCCGACGGAAATGATTCGTACGCGCTCGAGAACGGGTGAAAGGAGTGTTTCCCCAGGTCGTGAATGGGTCGTGCACGGCCGACCACGCGTTTGATGACCGGAGTGACGACACCGGCGGCGAGCGCGGAAGACTCCAGCGCGTCGACGCCGGCATCGAGCATCCGCTCGTCGTTCGTGAAGTAGCCGCCGATGGCGAGGAGCGCCGCGACGTCCATTCCATAGCCCCCGCCCAGGTGTGTGACGCCCTTCAAATAGGAATTGAGGGCGGGACTCTGCTGCCGCGAGACGAATTTCACGATCTGGTTGTCGAAAACGTACGCGCCGAGGACGATGGCGGCGCCTTCGCCGAAGCGGGTCCACTCGTGCTGATGCCAGCGGAGCGGTGCAGTACCGATGTCCTTCGCGTCGTAGAGGACCTGCTTCGCGAACGGTTTGATCCCGGAGATCGCTTCTTTCAGGTCGGGCGTGGTGGTGTCACGGGGTTGCGAGGGTTCGAGGTCACGGGGTTGCGAGGTAGTGAACGCCTCGGGACCTCGAAACCTCGCGACCTCGCAACCTTCGTCAGCGAGCGCATTCGTCGCCGCGGCCGCGATCAGAACCGCGAGTGCTAGAGCAATCCGTTCAGCACGAAATCGGCGACCGGCTCGGCCTGGGCAGCCAGGTCGTACTCCTTCTCCGAGAGAATCCATGACGTCACCATCTCGTCGAGAATGCCGAAGACGGACTTCGCCACCAGCTGCGGGTGCAGATTGCGGCGGAACACCCCCTCGGCCTGACCATGCTCGACGACCTTCCGCAGCATGTTCAGATAGTCCGCGACCTCCTGCTGCGAGAGGAGGCTCATGAACTTCAAACTGTGTCGCAGCTCGACTTGCGAGACCACTGCCAGCGGCCGGTCGCTGCCGAGTGTCTCGAGGTGGTGGGTGATGGTGATGCGGATGCGCTCTTCGGCCCGGTTCACGCCGGCGAGCCTCTTTTCCAGCTCGTGGAGGTAGTTGCGCGTGTACTCGCGGAAGATCGTGACGAGCAGGTCTTCCTTCCCGTCGAAGTAGAGATAGATCGTGCCGTCGGCGACGCCCGCGCCTTTGGCGATGTCGGTGACCTTGGCGTTGAAGTAGCCGCTGCGGGCGAAGACCTCGACGGCGGCGCGGAGAATGCGCTCGCGCTTGGAGGTCCCGCTGAAGCTGGCGGGTTCGGTGGTGGTGGGGGATCGTCTGGCGGCCATTGAGTGAATGAATCCTCATTCAGCGCGTGCCGGGTGTCAAGGGCGGATTGCCTAATCCGCACTTCTTGGGTCACTCCGGTCACCGGGTCACCGGGTCACTGAGTCACTTGGTCACCGGGTCACTGAGCGAGAGCGCACGAACCGGGTGACCTGGGTGACTCGGTGACCCATCGCCACCCGGTGGCGACGACGCTACTGCCGAATCATCGCGTGCCGCACTCGCTCGACGAACGAAGGATCCCGCTCGTCTCGTGCCTTCCCGTCCATCATCGCCATCACGGCGGCTCGATCGTGCGACGCATTCGCGGGATAGATGTGGATGTGGAGATGCGGGACCTGAATGCCGAGCTTCAGCATGATGGCGCGCTCGCGGCCGGTCGCTTCGAGCACGGCACGCTCGGCGCGGCGGTAGAGCGAAGCGAGGGCTTCCCATTCGAGCGCGCCGAGGTCGGAAGCATTCTGAAGGTGTCGTTTCGAGACCACCATCGCATGACCGCGCGGCGACCAGTCTTCGTGAAGGATCACCGAGCCGGTCTCGTCCTCGAGCACGAGGTCGCCGCGCCATGTGCCATCGCAGAATTCGCAAGCCATCGAGGCCGCATCTTCGCAGAAAAGGAGTGCGGACGTCCTCGTCCGCGGCACGTCCTCGTGCCGCGGTGAAACCGCTCATTGCGCGCAAGACGGCTGACAGCGCCGGACGAGGACGTCCGGCGCATGCGGACGAGGACGTCCGCACTCCTATAATCCGCCCCCATGAGAACGATCCGCTTCGGACGCACCAAGGTTCAGGTTCCGACGATCAGCCTCGGGACCTGGGGACACGGTGGAGAACGCGTCAGCGAGGGCAACTCCGTCGGATGGTCCGGCAATGACGACGACGCCGCCAAAGAGGCACTCGTCACCGCCTACCGCAACGGCATCACGCACTGGGACACGGCGGACGCCTACGGCGACGGACACGCCGAACAGCTGATCGGACAGGTGTGGGACGAGGTCCCGCGCCGCGAGATCTTCCTGGCGACGAAGTTCGGCTGGGTCAAGGGTCCGTCGAATCACTGGTACGACCCGAAATTCATGCGCCAGCAGTGCGACCGGTCGCTGCGGTACATGAACACCGAGGTCATCGATCTCTACTACTTCCACCACTGCATGTTCGGCGAGAACGACGAGTATTTCGACGATGCGCTGACCACGATGCGGAAGCTGCGCGAGGAGGGGAAGATCCGCTTCGTCGGCCTCTCCGACTGGGACGGCAAGCGGATCATGAAGTTCATCGAGCGCGTCGACCCCGACGTGGTGCAGCCGTATCGCAACGTCGTCGACGATGACTACGAGTCCAGCGGTCTGAAGGCCTGGGTGGACGCGCGCGACCTCGGCGCGGCGTTCTTCTCGCCGCTCAAGCACGGGCTTCTTCTCGGCAAGTACACCGAGCCGCAGAATTTCGGCGAAGGGGACTTCCGAAGCGGCGTCCCGGCATTCCGCGACCCGGCTGCGATTCAGCGGATGCGCCACGCCGCCGGGGAGATGCGGAAGAAGTTCGCCGGCCGGCCGGAGGCGGTGCTTTCAGCCCTCACCGGCGCGCTCCTGGCCGATAACCCCACGGCGTGCGTCCTGCTCGGCCAGCGCAATCCGCGGCAGGCCGAAGCGGCGAGCAAAGCCGGCGAACCGCTCTCGCACGAAGAGGCGGAGTGGGTGCGGAAGGTGTATCGCGGGACGTAG
>JADGOA010000186.1 GCA_017883215.1 Thermoanaerobaculia bacterium
GAGCCTGCCGGCGGCTGAGCCCGCGTCCGCCGCACGATCGCCGAGATCACTCGGACGACGATCGCGGAGAGGACAGGAATCGCGACCGTCCGCGACGGAATGCCCGGCGTCACGAGGGCGGCCAGCAGCGCCGCGGCGACGCCCCATCTCTTCTGACGGAAGGCGAGCGCCAGCAGCACACATCCGATGGCGATGAGCGCTTCGCGGCCGAGGTGGACGTCGTCGCGCGCGATCCACCGCAGGAGCACTACCCCCGCGACGACGAATGCCACCGCCGGCCAGCGCGTGAGCTCCCCTGCCGCGATCAACGCGCCGCAGAACGCTGCCGCGACGACGACGCCAAAGGCGATGGCGCGGAACCGCGGGTCGGAGATGACGACAGAGGAGGCGATCAACAGCGGAATCGCGCACTCGATTGCCACGAACCAACGGCTCGTGCGAACCGTCCATGCCACGAGGGCGAGCGCCGCCGCGATCAGAGGCAGAGCGCGGTCGAGGGCCGTGCCGCCGACGCTCACTCGATCGAAGCTCCACGCCACGACGATCCCGGCGCAGAGCGCGAGCGCAGCGACGGCATCCCATCGCCCGACCTGAGCAGCTGCCGATTCGGACCTCACGTCTCGATACTACGGTACCTCGACCCGCACCGTCGGGTGACGGACGAATTCCGGGTCGAATCCTTCGAGCGTCTCCGGCGTCAGAGTGGCGCGGTAGATCAGGCGGGCATCGCCCTTGAGGCGGACGTCCTGAACCCCGCCGTCTCCCGGCTCGAATGCCACCTCCACGGTGATGCCACTGCGGGTGAGCACGGACACGGGCGACTTCAGCCTCCCGAACATCGCGCCGACGGAGACGGCGGCCACGATGCCGGAGCCGCAGGCGAGCGTTTCGGCTTCGACGCCGCGTTCGTAGGTGCGGATCTCGATCGAGCTCGGATCGCGGACGACGACGAAATTGACGTTTGCACCGTGCGGCTGGAGATCGCGGTGCTCGCGAATCGAGCGGCCCAGCGGCTCGATGTCCTGCGACCAGAGATCGGCGCGGAGGAAAACGACGTAGTGCGGGACGCCGACGAGGATGGCGCTGCCGTGGACTGTGGTGTTGCCGATGACGAGGGGCCGGTCGGCTGTGAAATTCCGCGGAGAAGGCAAAACGAGCGTCACCAGGCCGTGGTCGGCGATCTCGGCGCCCACGATCCCCGCATCCGTCTCGATCGTCATCTTGCGGCCCGCGATCACATTCATGAACGCAAACCTCGCCGCGCAGCGCGTGCCGTTCGCGCAGAAGTCGGAGAGGCCGCCATCGGAGTTGTAGTAACGCATCCGGAAGGTAGCCCGGCCGCTGTTCTCGATGAGGATGAGCCCGTCAGCGCCGACGGAGATCCGCCGGGTACAGATGCGGCGCGTCAGCTCGCCAGGATCGGTAACCCGGCCGTTGCGGTTGTCAATGACGACGAAATCGTTCCCGGCGCCGGACATCTTCGCGAAAGCGAGCGGCTCCTGCCGGGGGGGCGAGGGCGTACCGATGGTGTTCATGCGGAAATTGTTTGACCTTTGCTCCCGGTTTCCACCGGGCGGTCCTGTATTCTCGCATGGAGCAAGGGGTGTGCACGTCGACGATACCCTCTGTCTTTGCAGCCGTCATACAGCAGTGGAGGCGGATGGCGCGATCCCTTGCCGCTGTTTGCACGCTCCGGAGGAAAGCCTTGAAAAGAGTATCCCTGATCGCCGTCGTCGTGCTCGCCGCCATGGCGGCCCACGCTCAATCAACGCCGGCAACGGCACCGCCAACACCGGCAGCGGCAGCGGCTCCGCAGTCACCGCCAGCCACGGCACAACAGCCTGCGAGTCTGCCGAAGCTCGTCGAAACCATCGACGTTCGCGTCATCAACGTCGACGTTGTCGTCACCGACCGGAAGGGCAATCCCATCAAGGGGCTGGCCAAGGACGATTTCGAGCTCTACGAAAACGGCAGAGTCAAGCCGGTCTCGAACTTCTCCGAAGTGGTTGCCACACCAAAACCGGCGCCCGCTTCGGCTGCTCCCACCGCACAGCCGGCGGAACCGAAGCCTGTCGTCAAAGCGGAGCCGATCCCCGACAACCAGCGGCGGCGGATCATCTTCTACATCGACAACCTCTCCCTGGCGCCGTTCAATCGCAACCGCGTCTTCACAGCCACGAAGAAGTTCATCGATGACGTGATGCGACCGGGCGACGAGGCCATGATCGCCACGTTCAACCGGAGCATGAAAGTGCGTGTGCCGTTCGTTCGGGACCCCGTCCAGCTCAAGCAGACGCTCGATGTGATCGCCGGAGAATCGGCCCTCGGTCTGTCCAACAAGAGCGAGCGCAAGGACACACAGGGACGGATCGACGACGCGCAGTCGTACGACGAAGCGGTCTCCGTCGCCCGCACGTACTCCGAGTCCGTCCAGCACGACCTTCGTCAGTCGGTCGAGTCGCTCAACGGCCTGATGACCACTCTGGCCGGTGTGGAAGGAAAGAAGATCCTGGTGCTGACGAGCGAAGGTTTCCCCATGCAGCCCGGCCGCGAGATGTTCACTTACGTCGACGAGGCCGGCCGCGACAAAGGGTGGAGCTTCGGCTCCTCGATACTCGAAGGAATGAGCTTCGATTCGCACAGCCTCATTCAGTCCGTCGCCCAGACGGCGAACGCAAACGGCATCACCCTCTATACCGTTCACGCCGGCGGTCTGCAGGCCGATGACAACTCCAGCGCAGAAAACGCCAAGGCCACCTCCCACACAGTTTCGCAGGCGACCGTGTCGAACTCCACCGAGTCGATGCAGCTGATGGCCGAAATGACCGGAGGGCTGGCCTCGATCTCCACGAACAACTTCGGGGCTGCTTTCAAGCACATCCAGGACGACCTGGACTCGTACTACTCGCTCGGGTACCGCGCCGGGACCGAGCGCGTCGACCGCCAGCGCCAGCTGGAAGTTCGCGTCAAGAACAAGAACTACGTCGTGCGAAACCGGCAAACCTTCGTGGAGAAGTCGACGTACGCCGAGATGAGCGACCGCGTCGTGGCCAATCTGCTCTACTCCACCAAGCAGAACGACCTGCGCATCCTGATGAAGACCAGCACCCCCAAGCCGACCGATGATGAGCTGTTCCGCGTCCCGGTCGAGGTCCAGATCCCCATGGATACGCTGACATTCCTTCCCCTCGGCGACACCGAGTACGCCGGTGGTTTCGAGGTCTTCTGTGTCGTCGGCAACAAAGACGGCGACATGTCCGACGTCGCCCGCAAGTCACATCAGATCCGCTTTCCGAGATCGGACCTGTCGAAAACGAAAGGGAAGTACTACTCGTACGAGCTCGACCTGCTGATGGAGCCGGGAGTGAACAGGATCTCGGTCGGCGTGATCGACTCGATCTCGAACGTCAGCGGCTTCGCGCGAGATCAGGTCCTGGCAAAGGACCTGCGGTAAGGGCGCTACCGTAGGCACGGCTGTACACTCGACCGGTGCGCCTCCTCTTCACCCTTCAATACCTCGGAACCCGTTACGCCGGATGGCAGTCGCAGCACAATGCCACCGGCATTCAGGACGTGATCGAGTCGGCGCTGATGACGCTCTACGGAACGTCTGTGCGCCTCGAGGCCTCGGGCCGTACCGACGCCGGCGTTCACGCCACTGCCCAGCGCGCCCACTGCGATGTGCCGTTCGCCATTCCGCTGCCGGGTCTCGTGCGCGGGCTCAACGACCTGCTGCCCCATGACATCCGCATCTCCGGCGTCGAGGAGTGTCCGTCCGCTTTTCACTGCCGCTTCGCGGCAAAGACGAAAACCTACGCCTATCGCATCTGGAATGACGAGGTCATGGACGTCTTTCACTGGGAGACGCATGCGCACGCACGACAGCCGCTCGACGCTGCAACCATGGCCGCGGCTGTTGCGCCGCTCGCCGGGAAGCACGATTTCCGCGCTTTCACAGTCGCCGAGCCGGAAGTTTCCTCCACGGAACGGACCATCGAGTCGGTGTCGGTCGAACGCGAAGGCCGCGTGGTGACGATCCATGTGACGGCCGACGGGTTCCTCCGGTTCATGGTGCGGCGCATCGCCGGATCGCTCATCGAGATCGGGCGCGGCAAGCTCGACAGCGGCTCCCTGGCCCGGTCGCTCGAGCCGACATTCGAGCCGGCGCGATGGACAGCGCCGGCCAATGGACTGACGCTCGAACAGATCCGGTATTGACTTCACACGCTTTGTTCAGCACGTGCCCGACCGATCGCGCCGCTCGCCGCGCGCGCAGTGCTAACATGCGCCATCGCGACCGATGATTGACCTCTCGAAGCTTGCCGAACCCGGCTCGATCGAGGAGACCCTTCTCGAGAAGATCGACCTCACCCGGCTGCCGCGCCACGTGGCCGTGATCATGGACGGCAACGGCCGCTGGGCGAAAGCGCGGAGCCTCCACCGCGTCGAAGGACATCGCGCCGGAATCGCTTCGGTCCGCGAGATCGTCGAGACCGGCGCCCGGCTGGAGCTCGGCGTCATGACGCTGTACGCCTTTTCGGTCGAGAACTGGAAGCGGCCCCGGTACGAAGTGGCAACGCTCATGATGCTCCTCAAGGAATACCTCCGGAAAGAGCTGGCCACGCTGATGGAGAACGACATCCGCTTCGTTCCCATCGGCCGGATCGACGGCCTCGACCCGAGCGTGCAGCGCGAGTTGCGCTACGCCGAGCAACAGACCGCGCAGAACACCGGGCTTCTCTTTCAGATCGCGCTCAACTACGGCGGTCGCGCCGAGATCGTCGACACAGTGAACCGCATCATGTCGCTCCTCCGCGACAGGGAAATGAGCGACGCCGCCATCGACGAGGATTTCTTTTCGGCCCACCTCTACACGGCGAACGTCCACGATCCCGACCTCCTCATCCGAACGAGCGGCGAGCTGCGCGTGTCGAACTTTCTGCTGTGGCAGATCGCTTACGCCGAGATCCACGTCACGAAGGTGCTCTGGCCTGACTTCCGCCGGAAGCACCTGTTCGAAGCGATCATCGACTTCCAGGCGCGGGAGAGGCGCTACGGCGGGGTGGACGAGTCACCGGACGCAGAGATGTTCATCGAGGCCGACTCCGAGGAGGGCAGGCGGCGCGATCAGTGACGCGCGCGGGCGGACCGAGCACCGACTCTCAGTCGGTCTCAGATGCCCGACGAAGGACCGGCTGAGAGCCGGTGCTCCGTGCTCGCACGACAACCATGAAGTACACCCGCGAGCTCACCACTCTTGTTGCCGGTCCGGTAGCCATCCTGATCATCGGATGGGCGCCTCCGCTCGTCTTCGACGCCGCCGTCGGTCTTTGCGCGCTCCTGGCCCTGTACGAATTCCTCGTCATGGGCCGCCACAAGGGATTCCACCTCCCCATCCCGCTGTGCATGGTCCTGGCGCTGTTCATTCTGGTCGCCTTCGTGGTCGAGCAGGTTTCGGTCGAGGTGGGGGTGTTCGTCACTCTGCTCGCCATTCCCGCCTTCTACGTCCTGCGCCGCGGCGAGGATCTCGAGGAAGCACTCCCTTCGAGTGGCATCGCCGTGCTTTCCACTCTTTACGTCGGCATGCTCGGCGGATCGCTCATCCGCCTCCGCGGAGATTTTCCAGTCAACGGCCCCAAGCTCGTCTACTTCCTTCTGCTCGTGGTCTGGCTCGGCGACGCCGGCGCGTACTACACCGGCAAAGCCTTCGGACGGCACAAGCTCTCGCCGCTCATCAGCCCGAAGAAGACGATCGAAGGAGGGATTGGCGGCGTCACCACGTCCGTGATCGCAGCAATCGTCATCCATTTCACCTTCTTCCCGGCCTTCCCGCTGCTGCACGCCGTCATCGCCGGCTTCATCCTTTCGGCGGCCGGGATCGTCGGCGATCTGGCGGAATCGATGTGGAAGCGCTCGGCGGACGTGAAGGACTCCGGGACGTTGATCCCCGGCCACGGCGGGTTTCTCGACCGGTTCGATTCCATCTTCTTTACCGCCCCGATCCTTTACACCTACTGGTCGCTCATCGTGCGGGGCTTCAAGCCGTTGAATATCATGCAGGGGTGACGAGTCCTGAGTGCTGAGTGCTGAGTCCTGAGCGGGGATCAGCAACTCAGGACTCAGCACTCAGGACCTCTTTCACCATGCGAAGAATCTCCATACTCGGCAGCACCGGCTCGATCGGGCGTTCCACGCTCGGCGTGGTCGATGCGTTTCCGGAAGAGCTTCGGGTGGTGGGGCTGTCGGCCGGAGCGAACATCGACCTGCTCGCCGAGCAGATCGAGCGCTACCGGCCGGAGCTCGTCTCCGTCCGCACGGCGAAGAACGCCGCGGCACTCCGCGGCCGGATCAAAGGCGTCGAGATCGTCCACGGTGCCGACGGCGCGTCGGCAGTCGCCAGCCTCGGCAGCGCCGATGCCGTCATCGCCGCGATCGTCGGGGCCGCCGGTATCCCTCCGGTCTATGCGGCATTGCGCGCAGGAAAACGCGTCGGCATCGCCAACAAGGAAGTGCTCGTCGCCGCCGGAGACGTCATGACCCGCGCTGCGCGCGAATTCGGCGGAGAGATCCTCCCCGTCGATTCCGAGCACAATGCCGTTCATCAGGCCCTCCGCTGCGGCACTCACGAAGAGGTCCAGCGGATCATTCTCACCGCCTCCGGCGGGCCATTCCTCAAACGCGATCTCACCACCTTCAGCGACATCACCATCGAAGCGGCGCTGAATCATCCGACCTGGAAGATGGGGAACAAGATCTCCATCGATTCCGCGACGATGATGAACAAGGGACTGGAGGTCATCGAGGCCCACCATCTCTTCTCGATGCCGGCCGACCGCATCGACATCCTCATCCACCCACAGTCGATCGTCCACTCCATGGTCGAATACGTCGACGGATCGATCGTCGCGCAGCTGTCGACCACCGATATGAAGTTCCCGATCCAGTACGCGCTGCTGTACCCCGACCGCGTTGTTGCGCCGTTCGCGCGTCTGGACCTCGCCAGCATCCGCAACCTGGAATTCCTGCCCGTCGACACGAAACGCTTCCCCGCTGTGAACCTCGCTTACGACGCCTGTCGCGAGGGGGGCTCGATGCCGGCCGTGCTCAACGCCGCCAACGAGATCGCGGTGGAGCGGTTCCTGGCAGGAGAACTTCCGTTCGTCAGGATCGTAGAGATTGTGAGCCGCGTCCTCGAACGCCACGCCGGCAACAATCAGCCGATTCGGACAGTCGAGGACGCACTGGAGTGGGACCGCTGGGCACGCAATGAAGCGCGCGGAATCGATGTTGCAGGCGGGCGGTAGATATTGCGCGTTGCCCTTGGCTCTTGGGCCCGCAGCACATGACCCGTAGTTACTCAGGACTCAGCACTCTTTCTATGGCATCGACATTCGCCAGCAACCTTCTGGCTTTCGTTATCGTCCTCGGCTTCCTCATCTTCGCGCACGAGGCTGGTCACTTCT
>JADGOA010000187.1 GCA_017883215.1 Thermoanaerobaculia bacterium
CCGCCACCCCGGGAGTGCGGGGGATCCCTCGCTGTCCTCCGCCGCTCCGCGGCTTCGGCAGCTCGGGATGACAGGCTTGGCGCGTGTCATTAGAAGCCGCCGCATGACCCGGGACGCGAGCGCCTAGCCGCGTACGATCCGCTCCAACTCCTCGAAATCACCCCGCTCCATGGCGCGTCCGCGGCTCTGGTGTGCGGGCGTCGGGACCGAAGTTGCGGACGCGCTGCTGCGCGTCCCTGCTCGCTTTCCCTGCGATACAGTGAACCCGACAACAAAGGAGAAATCCGGTGAAACGCATCACCGTTCTGGCCGTCATCTTGCTCGCCATCGCCGCCACCTCAACCGCGCAAATGTCACTCCCGCTCGACAAACTGGAATCTGACCTCGTCGCCAAATACGGCGAGGGGCAACGCGCCCGCGCCCATCGCGGCCTGGCGCAGGCCGCCCAGTTCTGGCGCGCCGAAGATGGGAACGCCGGCGCGTTCGCGGACTTCGTCGCCGCAAATTTCGCCGGCGATCAGCCGACGCTCGACGCGCTCTTCGAGCGCATGCAATTCGCGCTCGAGTCCATTTACGGTCACGCCACCGAAGTCGGCCGCGACTGGCGCCAGCAGTCCGACCTCGACCTCGGCACCATCTATCCGTTCGACGAGACCATGGCCGGCTACGACCCGTCGGCGCATTTCGTCGACGACATGTTCGCGAACAAGCTCGCTTTCTCGGTGCTGCTGAACTTCCCGCTCACGACGCTCGAGCAGCGCCTCACCGAGGGCGACAAGTGGACGCGGCGGCAGTGGACGGAAGCGAAGCTCGCCCTCACTTTCTCCCGCCGCGTGCCGGCGAGCGTGAACCTCGCGGTCGCCAAAGCGGCCGCTGAGGCGGGCCAATACGTCGCCACCTACAACATCTGGATGCACCACCTCGTCGACGACAAGGGCCAGCGGATCTTCCCGCCGAAGATGCGGCTCCTCGAGCACTGGAACCTTCGCGACGAGATCAAGGCCGACTACAGCGACCCGAAACAGGGGCTCGCCAAACAGCGCACCATCCAGAAGGTCATGGAGCGGATCGTCGATCAGACCATCCCGCAGGCGGTGGTCGACAATCCGAACGTCGATTGGAACCCGTTCACGAACGCGGTGACACCGGCGAAGGTCACCGACGCGGCCGCAGGCCAGGGCCGCCCCGCTCCCGCCACCGTCACCAATGCGCCCGAGCCGAGCACGCGGTACGCGACGCTGCTGAAGGCGTTCAACGCCTCGAAGCTCGTCGATCCCTACTCGCCGACGGCACCGACGCTCATCGCCCGGCGCTTCGACGAAGACCGGCAGATTCCCGAGGCGCGCGTGCGGGCGATGCTCGAACAGATCGTCTCCTCACCTCTGGTGCCGCGCGTCGCCAGGATCATCGAGGCGCGGCTGGGCCGCAAACTCGAGCCGTTCGACATCTGGTACAACGGCTTCCGTCCCCGCGGGGAGTACACCGAGGCACAACTCGACGAGCTCACGCGGAAGCGGTATCCGACCGCGGAGGCGTACCACCAGGACATGGTGCGGCTCTTCACGGAGCTCGGGTTCGCGCCGGAGAAAGCGCGGTTCCTGGCGGGCAACATCGTCGTCGATCCGGCGCGCGGATCGGGACACGCGTATGGCGCCAACCGCCGGGCCGACCATCCGCACCTCCGCACGCGCGTCGCCGCGGAAGGGATGGACTACAAGGGCTACAACATCGCCGTCCACGAGATGGGGCACAACGTCGAGCAGACCTTCTCACTGCACGACATCGACTACTACACGCTGGCCGGCGTGCCGAACACCGCCTTCACCGAGGCGCTGGCATTCGTCTTCCAGAACAAGGACCTGGAGTTGTTAGGTCTGGCGAAGCCGAGTGCCGAATCGCAGGCGCTGAAGACGCTCAACGACTTCTGGGGAACGTACGAGATCGCCGGAGTGGCGCTCGTCGACATGGACGTCTGGCATTGGATGTACGACCACCCCAACGCGAAACCGGACGAGCTTCGAGACGCGGTCGTCCAGATCTCGAAGAACATCTGGAACAAGTACTACGCGCCCGTCGTCAATCGCCGCGACGTCACCCTTCTCGGCGTGTATGCGCACATGATCGACTCGTTTCTCTATCTGCCCGATTACCCCATCGGCCACCTGATCGCTTTCCAGATCGAACAGCAGATGGAGAAGGCCGGCAACATCGGCAGCGAGTTCGAGCGGATGGCGAAGTTCGGCAGCGTCACGCCCGACCTGTGGATGAAGAACGCCACCGGCGCGCCGGTGGGCCCGAAGGCGCTGCTCGAGGCGACGGAGAAGGCGTTGGAGGTGGTGAAGTTCTGAGGTCGTCGCGGGGGGTCGGGGGTCGGCGGCGAGAACGTACCGACTGCGCCCCCGACCTCCGACCCCTGACCCCCGACCCCCCGAACGTCACTTCGAACGAAACGTGGGTAGAGCGTGTTGTAAGCAACATGAAGAACTCGTGGACCGGCGGCGAGTCAGCCTGCCTCGATTCTCCTGAGGACGGGCTCGCCGTGGCGGTCCACCGCAGAGAGGCGGGGGCCTTCGAACGGCTCGTCGAGCGGTACGAGTCCTCGCTCTACAACTACGCCCACGGCATCCTGCAGAACACCTTCGACGCGCAGGAGGTCGTGCAGGACGCGATGGTCCGCGCGCATCGGGCTCTGACGCGGCAGTACGACGAGGAGCGCTGCGCGACGCTGGCGCTACGGCCGTGGCTCTTCCGGACCACACGCAATCTCTGCCTGAACAGGCGCCGCTCCAAGACGCGCGAGCTCGAGCGGCCGTTGCACGAATTCGACGACAACCGCCTCGGCCCATTCGTCGGCGGCGCGCATTCGGATCTGGAACGCCGCGAGGAGACCGAGCTGCTGCGCCGCGCCCTCTCCATCCTGCCCGTGGAGGCTCGCGAGCTCATCACGCTCCGATTCATGGAAGAGATGTCGTACGGCGACATCGCAAAGACGGTCGGAACGAGCGAAGCCGCACTTCGGGGGAAGGTGTTCCGGTCGCTGAAACTGTTGCGCGATGCGCTGGAGAAAAAGGGGGTCGCCCATGCGGTGTAGAAATGTCCTGACGCGGATCGACGCGCTCCGCACCAACGAACTGGCCGCAGGCGAGGCGCAGGAGGTCCACGAGCACCTCGGGAAATGCCATGACTGCGAGGAGTCGCTCAACGACGTGGTCGCGCTGGCGCGCAGCGTCCGCTCCATCGCCATCAAACCGCCGAAATCGATGCGCGCCAGCCTGACCGCGACCGACAGATTCGACGTCGTCGACGCCGGCGGACGGCCGATCTTCGTCGCCTTTTCGAACCGCGGCCTGCGGATGATCCACACCGGATCGTCGGAAGAGGAGTTCCGGACCATGTACGGCGAGCGGTTCGGCCGTGAGCTTGTCCGCGGCGCGCTTCCGGAGCGGCTCCGCCGCCAGGTCGCGGCGGCCGTGGAAGGGGAAGGCGTCGACAGGCCGGTTGTCGATCTGGAGGGCAGCGAGTTCGAGCAGACCGTGCTCGGCATCCTCACGCGCATCCCGCGCGGCGAAGTGCGGACCTACAGCTGGGTGGCGCAGCAGGCCGGCAGGCCGAAAGCCGTCCGCGCCGTCGGCAACATCTGCGCGAGGAACGTCGTCCCTTTCGTCGTCCCCTGCCATCGTGTGGTCCCGGCGGGCGGCGGCGTCGGTAATTACGCATTCGGCAGCGAGGTCAAACGCGCGCTGCTCGAACGCGAAGGCGTCCCTGTCGACGAGCTCGAGGAGATGGCCGGCAAGGGCATCCGCTTCATCGGATCGCGTACAACGCACATTTTCTGTTTTCCGACCTGCCGCGACGCGCGGCGGATCCGCGGTGACAACCGCGTCGCCTTCCACGATGAGGAAGAGGCCACGAAGAAAGGATTCCGGCCATGCAAGCGATGCCAGCCCGCGGCGGCCTGACGAGACAACTGGCGCTCTAACCAAAGGCGGCGGAGCCGCCGAAAGAGCTTAGCGGCGGCCGTCAGGCCGCCGGCACAGACGTGGTTCAGCATAGTAGGGCGCGCAGCGCCCGACAGAATCGTCCGGCGGCAAGGTGTCGGGCGCTCCGCGCCCTCGACGCTGGCGAGGGCGACCACCAACGGCGGCCTGACGGCCGCCGCTAAAATCTTGCCGGGCGCGCATGCGCCCTCAGATCATTTTCAGAGCAGAGGGATGACAGCCACCCCGTGACCTCGAAACCTCGCGACCTCGTGACCCGTTAACGAAAAAAGCCGGGCTCTTGCCCGGCTTTTCGGATGCCGCTGCGGCGGCTCTTACTTCCCGCCCGCGCTCCCTTTCGCTTCCGGCTTGGCCTTCGCCGCTTCGATGTTGACGGTGATGTCGACGTCGTCGCTGAGAAGATAGCCGCCGTTGTCGAGGGCCTTGTTCCAGTTGATGCCGTAATCCTTGCGGTTCAGGGTCGTGCTCAGCGTGAAGCCGGCGCGTTGGCTGCCCCATGGGTCCTTGGCAAAGCCGAGGAACTCGACCGGGATCGTGATGCGCTTGGTGACGCCGCGCATGGTGAGGTCGCCGGTGACGCTGTAGACGTTCTTCTTCGAGCTCGCTTTGACGGCGGTCGACTTGAAGGTGATCTCCGGGTTCTTCTCGGCATCGAAGAAGTCGCCGCTGCGGAGATGCTTGTCGCGATCGGCAACGCCCGTATCGATGGAGGCGGTCTTGATCGTGAAGGTCACGTTCGAGCTCGCGGGATTCTTCTCGTCGATATCGATCGAGCCGGCGAAGTCATCGAATTTCCCGCTCACTTTGCTGACCAGGTGGCGTATCTGGAAAGTCGCTTCGGAGTGGTTCTTGTCGACGACGTAGGTGTCGGCAAAGAGCGGAGCCGAGGCGAGGAGGAGGACGAAGGCTGCTGCAAAACGCTTGATGTTCATGAATTCTCCTGTGATCTGGAACGATGCTGGACGCCGGCGGATGCGCGGCGCGAGGTGGATGCGTCGTTGAGGGCGCGCTGGCTGACGATGGAGGCGTGAAGGCCGTCCCGGGCGCGGTCGAGAAGGGCCAGCAGATCGTCGACATCGCGCTTGCGAAGCGCCGAGAGCGCCATTTCACCGGCTGCGCCCAGCGGCTCGTCGATCGCGCCGAGGAGGTCCAGCCCCTGGGGGGCGATGAGACAGAAGACCTGCCGCCGGTCGGTCTTGCAGCGCTGGCGGCTGACGAGGTGCTTGCTCTCGAGGCGGTCGATGAGGCGGGTGATGCCGGGGGTCGATTCGATCATCCGTTCGGCGATGTCGAGAGTGGGCAGCCCCTTCTCGCCCGCGCCGCGAAGGATGCGCAGCACGTTGTACTGCTGGACGGTGATGTCGTGCGGCTCGATGACGGCGGCGAGATTGCGGCGGACGAGATCGGCGGTGCGCAGCAGGGCCACGGCCGCTTCCGTCGTCTTCGACGTGAAGGGCTTGTTCTGCTTCAGCTCCTTTTGAATGCTCGTCATGGCGTTAATGTACAGCTCAATAGTTGACATGTCAAGCATATGGCGAGAATTGGTGCTCGGGGGTCGGGGGTCGGGGGTCGGGGGTCGGGGAAGCTACGGAATGAAGAGGTAAGAATGAAGTTCTTCATTCATCGCTTCCGCTCCCCTACTCGCTACTCGCTACTCGCTTTTCGCTACTCGCTACTCGCTACTCGCTACTCGCCGCTCGCTGCCTCCCAGCGCTCATCCCGGCCAGCCGGCCGCTCGCCCATGCCCACTGGAAGTTGTAGCCGCCGATCTTGCCGTCGACGTCGAGAATCTCGCCGCACAGGTAGAGACCCGGGCAGAGCCGCGACTCCATCGTGCGCAGGTCGACCTCGCTCAGCGGCACGCCCCCCGCCGTCACCTCCGCGTATTCGAATCCGCGGTCGCGGACCACCGGCAGCGGCAGCTCGATCAGCGCGCGCACGAGACGCCGCCGCTCCTCTTTCGTCAACTTCGCCAGAGGCGTGGAAGGCTCGAGCTCCGCCGCTCGGACAAGCGCTTCCACCACGCGGTCGACGAGCTTCCCGCGCATGGCGCTGGCGATCGTGGCGCGCGGGTTCTGGCGCGCCTGTTCGATGAGCTTCGCCTCGAGCGTGTCGAACGACTCATCGGGCAGTAGGTTCGCCGCGAGCTGCGTCCCCGCGGCCGCAACTTCGACGTTCTCGGCGGCAGCGGCGCGCCTCGCCGCAATCCAGTGCCGGCTGATGTCGAGCACCACCGGTCCGCTGATCCCGAAATGAGTGAAGAGCATCGCCCCGCGTTCGCGCTCGAGAATCCTCCCCGCCGCGGAGCGGACCGACAGCTCAGCCTCGGCGCTGGCCCCCCGCAGAGACGTCAGCCAGTGGCCGGGCGGGAGGATCAGCGGAACGAGCGCCGGAAACGTCGCCTCCACGCTGTGCCCCAGGTTCGCGACCAGCTCGTAGCCGAAGCCATCGCTGCCGGTTTTCGGAACGCTCCGTCCTCCCGTGGCGAAGATCACGCGATTGGCGGGGACGGTCCCCTGCTCGGTTCGAACGAGGAAGCGTGCCGCACTCGTGGCTCCGGCGCCGCGTCCTGTTCTTTTCGACGCCGGCGACTGTGCCGTCGCGCCACCAGCCTGCGCCACCTTCATCCCCTCCACGCGGCACCCCGTTCGGATCTCGGCGCCCGCCTCGCGGGCCGCGTCCAGGAGTGCGTCGAGAACCATGCGGGCACGATCGGTCACGGGAAAGAGCTTGCCGGTGGCCTCGCGCTTGAGGGCCACGCCGTGGGATTCAAAGAACGCGACCGTCCCGGCGACGTCGAAGGTTCGCAGGACTTTGGCAATGGCGTTGCGGTTGCCGTTGAAATCGGACGCGCTGATCTGGTCGTGGGTGACGTTGCAGCGGCCGCCACCCGAGATCAGGATCTTCGCGCCGATCTTTTTCGCGCCATCGATCGCGATCGTCCGCGCGCCGCTCTGCGCCGCGAAGATGGCCGCCATGAGCCCCGCCGCGCCGGCACCGATCACGGCCACGTCAAAAGGGGATTCGTTGTCCAGGTCGCGATTGCTCAATACGCCGCTAATCATGAACGATGAAGGACCAGGGACGAAGCGCGCCGCGGGTAGCGGTGTCATTCCGGCTTCCAATGGAGCGGTGATGAACCTGTAGGGACGCGCCGCATGCGGGTTTCCGAGCCCGAGCCCGAGCCCGCTTCCGAGCCCGAATCCGGGTGAGAACTGCCGGGCTCGGGCTCGGGTGCGGGCTCGGGCTCGGGTCACGTGAGTTTCTTCACTCAGGCGCAGCGCCCGCGCGGTGAAAAGGCTCAGGATGACGGGGCCCACTGCTCCACGTCGCGTCCCACGCCGTGCTCGAGGATCAGAAACTGCGGATTGCCGTTCGCGGCGATGGCGCGGCGGAGGTCGTCGAGCGGCTGGAGTTCGCCGTCGTCGCCGAGGTGGAAGGTGCCGTAGTGCATGGCCACGCTG
>JADGOA010000006.1 GCA_017883215.1 Thermoanaerobaculia bacterium
AAGAGGATCGCCGTCGCACCGATCGCCGTGGGGCGGTTCCAGGCGCGAATGCGTTGGAACATGTAGCCCCGGAAGACGATCTCCTCGTGGACGGCAGCAGGGACGAAGACGCTCACGAGCTCGCGCCAGGCCATCCCGTCGCCCGGAACGTGCCGCATACCGCTCGAAACGATGATCAGCAGGTCACACGCGCCGATCACTCCGGCAGCGAATAGGATGCCGAGAAGCCACTCCCGCCCGGCCAGCTGCGGAGGGACGAAGAATCCGATGCTCCACCGCCCCTGCTCGATGACGCGGACGGTGAAGAACGTTGCCACCGCGGCGCTGCCAAGCGCGATCCAGTACGTCATCCTCAAACCGAGCTCCGCAGCCGTGTACCCGACGGCGAGGAACATCGCGAGATAGATGGCGATGAAGAGGCTGACCGGCGCCAGGAGGCGAAGGCCTTCCAGCGCGCGTTCGCGGGCCGCGGGGGTGGGAACGGGCGAGTCGCTCATCACAAAAAAAGCGGCGGCCGAAGCCGCCGCCACACTGCAATCATTCGAGATCGGGGATACGATCTATTGGCCGGGTTCCTCGACGATGATGCCGATGTTCTTGCATCCGGCGGCACGGGCCATGTCGAGGAAACGTATGGTGGCCTCGTAGTCGACGTCACGAGAGCCGGCGAAGAACACCATCTTGCTGGGGTTGCCGTGCATGATCTCGCGAACCCTCTGCGGAAAAGCCGCCTCGGGAACGTCTTCCTTGTTGATGAGGATCCGGTTGTCCGGCATGAGGCGCAGGATGATCTGATCCTGAATCGCGGACGGAGGGAGGTTCGCGGGCGCCTTGGGCGGGACCCTGACGAGATACCCCATCTGCACCACGGGCGTGATGACCATGAAGATGATCAACAGAACGAGAACGATGTCGACGAAAGGCGTGACATTGATATTCGATTGAAGTGAACCACTGCCACCTACTTGCATTGTCGGCTATGTTCCTGTGGTTGGTTGTTTCTTCGGCTGGGAGATGAGGCCGAGGTTGTTGAACCCAACGTTGCGGCAGGCTTTCAGAACGTCGAGGACGGCCCCGTACTTCACGACGCGATCGCCCTTGACGGCAACCTCACGGTCGGGCGTTCGCTTGAAGATCTCCTGCAACTCGGACTCGACCTGATCCTTCCGAACGACCGTCGATCCGAGATACACACTGCCGTCGGCCTTGACCGAGATCTGCAGCTGCTTCTCGGTGTCGGGGGTCCGCTCCGGCTCCTCGGTGATCGGCAGGTTGATGGGCACGCCTTTCTGCAGCATGGGAGTGACGACCATGAACACGATCAGCAACACCAGACAGACGTCGACGAGTGGCGTGACGTTGATGTCGGCGTTGAGAGCCGTCTTCGACAGCTTGCCGACCGAGCTATGCCACCGATGCTTTATCACTTCCTGCTTCCTTCATGAAGTAAATGGACATTTCCGAACCGGAGTTGGACATCTCGACCGTGAAGCGGTCGATGCGGTTCTGGAAGTAGTTGAACGCCCACACCGCGGGGATGGCCACGAAGAGGCCGAAGGCGGTGGTGATGAGCGCTTCGGCGATACCGGCCGAAACCGAGGCGATGCCGCCGCCGGACGTTGCCATCTTCTGGAACGCGTGGACGATGCCCATGACGGTTCCGAACAGACCGACGAACGGAGCGGTGGCGCCGACGGTGGCCAGAACGCCGAGGTTCTCCTTCATTTCCGCGACGGTGATCATGGCCGTGCGGTCCATGCCCTGACGAGCGGCTTCGATCGGCACTTCCGGATCCATGTTGCGCTTGTCGCGGCGAATGGCTTCGAACTCCAGAAGACCGGCACCGATGACCTTGGCCAGGTGGCTCTGCTTGTACTTCTTGGTGATGTCGATGGCCTGCTGGTAGTCACCCTTGGTCAGCACGTTCGAGAGCGCGCCGAGAAGCTTGAGCGACTGGTTCTTCGCCTGCGTGAAGAGGATGTAACGTTCGATCATGACCCAGATCGAGTAGACCGACATGATCAGCAGAACGACCACGACAGCCTTGGCGGTCAAGCCCATTGAATTCCACAAACCAGTGAGACTCATATCCATTGTTTGGTTCCCTCCAGGACCGGCCGAGGTCGGTCCAATTCGTTTTAATTCAGCTTGAAATTGACAGTGAGGTTGAAGATAACGTCGACTGGCTGCCCATTCAACGTCCCGGGTCTGAATCTCCATTTGCGGACCGCGTCAGCAGCGGCCTGATCGAGTCCGAAGGGCAGAGGCTTGAGGATCTGGACGTTCTGCACCGTGCCGTTCTTGTCGATGATGCACTCGACGATCACGATGCCGGAGATGCGCGCCTTGCGGGCCACTTCCGGATACGTCGGCTCGACGCGGCTGATGATCACCGGCGCCTTGACATCGCCGCCGACGCGCAGCGGCACATCCGTTTTGGGAGCGATGTTGGTGACGATACCGCCCACCACCCCGCCGACCACGCCACCGAGGACGCCGCCTTCCACACCACCCTCGACCCCGCCTTCCACGCCGGCGTTCGAAGCAGAGGCCTGGGTTGGCTTGACGGTGTCGGGAACGGCACTGGGAGCCATTTCCTGAATATTTTTCGGTATCTCCACCGGCTTGGTGACCTGCGTCGCCGTGGCCGCCGCTTTGGGCGGAGGCGGAGGCGGTGGAGGCGGTGGAGGCGCGGAGGCAACCGAGTACTGCGCCACCTGCGCCGGTGAGTTCATCGGAAAGGAGATGTTCCAGACCGCGCCGAGAAGGATGGCGGCGATGACGACGACGTGCACGGCGATCGACACCGGCAACGTCAGAATTCTCTGGATTCCGATCTTTTGCTTTCGGGATTCAACGACGGAGGATTCAAACATGCTTTTTCAGCCCGTTAGCTCTTGGCGCCGCCGGAAGCCTGCGTCTGAGCATCTGCCTTCTTTTTCTTGATGATTTCGACAGCCTGGTTTCTGATTCTGTCCGCTTCGGCGATCAGCTGCTGCTGCTTGACCGGATCGGTTTCCACGAGTGCCTGCTGGCGGTAGAGCAGGTTCAGGTAAGCCATCGCCTCGAAGTAGTCGGGCTTCATCTGGATGGCTTTTGCCAGCGCGCCCTGACCCTTGGTAATGATCGCGCGTTTCTCGTTCGGGTCGGCCGGCGGGTTCTTGGCAACCTTTTCGTAGCAGACCACCCCGTAGATGTAGAACGACTCGGGGTTCTTCGAATCGAGCAGCGTGATCTTCTCGTACCAGTTGAGCGACTCGTTGAAGTTGCCCTGCTTCGCGTAGAGCGTCGCCACCGATTTGACTGCCTCCAGGTCACCCGGCTTCTGCTGCAGGTACCCGCGGAAGTAGTCGATCGCCTGCGACGTGCGATTCGCGTTCAGATACATGTTGATGAGCGCGTCGCGCGCGATGCGGTCATCGGGCCGCTTCTTCAGGTATCGCGACAGTTCTGCGATGGCCGCATCGGCGTGCTGCTCGTTGACCGCAGATTTGTCGTCAGGAACGTAGAGACCGATCTGCGAGTAGCCGATCAGTCGATCCAGATCGGGAAAGCTCGGGTCGATCTTCCGGGCGCGGATGTAGCCTTTCAGAGCGGTCGCGTAATCTTCCTTTTCGTAAGCCTGGTTTGCGTCGCGGATCTCGATGCGAGCCTCGATCTTCTGGCAGGCCAGTGACGAAAGGGACAGAATGAGTGCCGCACACAGGCACAGCTTCTTTTTCATGCTAGGTTCGAACTCCCTGAGTTGTGATCGCAGACTTGTGTGTGTTGCGGATGCGCCGCCAGGCTGTTGGCCGCCCGGTGCAGGCAATGGCCAGCGAATATACAGATGGAGTTTTGCACCGTCAAGCAATCAGAGAACACGTGGCACCGAAAGTTTTAATCCATCCTATTTCTCTGCAAAATTCTCTGCAAAACCAGCGCTTCGAACACACGCCTCTGTATCGATTGGACACTTCACGTCCGACAAAGAAAACTCCCGCCGGAAATTCGGCTCGGGCCGAGCCCGCCTCCGCGCCAGCGTGAACTCGGCGTTGAGCTGGCCGATCGTTTCCGACAATCGCGGAAACAACTCTTGCGCGGCTCACCTTCGATGGCGATCAATGCCGCACCCTGTTGCGACATCGCCTCCCGAACGCCGGTCAGATCCGCTCCCCACGCTCAGGAAAACCGGGAGATTCCTCTCCGTTCCCCCTCCGTGTAGGAGCGACGAAGCCGTTCCTACACGCTACCCGCTCTCCTTCTAGACGAGCTCGAGGATGTGTCCGAGCTTTTTCTTTTTTGCTTCGAGGTATCTCCGGCTGCTCTGCGAGGGGGCGATCTCCAGCGGGACGCGCTCGACGATCTGCAGGCCGAAGCCCTCGATGGCCACGTACTTCGCGGGATTGTTCGTCATCAGCCGAATCTTGCGGACGCCGAGGTCGCGCAGGATCTGCGAGCCGGTGCCGTAGTCGCGGATGTCGGCGGGGAATCCGAGCTTCGCGTTCGCCTCAATCGTGTCGTGCCCCTGATCCTGGAGCTCGTACGCCTTCAGCTTATTGATGAGGCCGATGCCCCTCCCCTCCTGAAGAAGGTAGAGGACGACCCCCTTCCCTTCCCGAGCGATCGTCTCGAAGGCGAGCTCGAGTTGGTCGCCGCAATCGCAGCGGCTCGACCCGAACACGTCTCCGGTCAGGCACGACGAGTGGACGCGCACCAGCACGTCGTCCTCGGGCGCGATCTCGCCCATGACCAGCGCTACATGCTCCTCTCCGTTGATGTCGCTCTTGTACGCGTACACGCGGAAATCGCCGTGCTGCGTCGGCAGGACCGGAGAGGCCAGACAGTGCACATGCTTCTCGGTGCGCATGCGGTACTGGATGATGTCGGCGACGGAGATGATCTTCAGCCCGTGCTTCAAAGCGAAGTCGTGGAGATCGTTCAGCCGCGCCATCGTTCCGTCTTCATTCATGATTTCGCAGATGACCGATGACGGAGTCATCCGCGCAATCAGGGCCAGATCGACCGAAGCTTCGGTCTGGCCGGCACGCTTGAGCACGCCGCCCTTCCTCGCGCGCAACGGAAAAATGTGCCCAGGCCTGGCAAGGTCGTACGGTCGCGTCCGCGGATCGATGGCGGCGCGGACGGTCTCGGCGCGGTCTGCGGCCGAGATCCCCGTCGTGACCTTCCCGCGCGCCTCGATGGACACGGTGAACGCCGTGCCGTAGGAGGAGGTGTTGTGCTCGACCATCAGGGGCAGGTCCAGCTCGTCGCACCGTTGTTCAGTCAGCGCCAGGCAGATCAGGCCCCGGCCGAACCGGGCCATGAAGTTGATCGCCTCGGGCGTGATCTTCTCGGCGGCGATGCAGAGATCGCCTTCGTTCTCGCGATCCTCGTCATCGACGATGATCACGAACTCGCCGCGACGGTACAGCTCAGCGGCTTCTTCAATGGTTGCAAACGGCATAGGTTTCACTCGAGCCTGAGATCGCGCTGCAGATTGTACGTCCGGCCTCCAACCGATAGTTTCGGAGAGAGAGCGGCGGAGCCGGCCACGCTCGTCATCGCCACCAGCACCGCAAATGGAAAAGGGCGAAAACGAGACATGGCCGGCGTTCCAGTCATGGGGCGGTGATCTTGAATGACTGTGAGACGTTGTAGGTCTGTTTGTTGACTGTGTCGATCACCTTGACCTTCAGCGTGTAGTCGCCCGGATCGAGCGGCTTCGACATCTCGGCGAACGGAATCGAGCTGATCACCGCGTACTGCCCCGGCCCGGGTGCGCCGGACAGCGGCAGCGCCGCAACGTCGGACAGCGGAGCACCGATCGGCTTGACCAGCTTGCCGCCCGAGAGCTCGAGCTTTGCCTGAATCTTCGGCAGGTTCGTGGCCGGATCGATTCCCGGATTGTGCAGCTCGATGAAGTACGTCAGCTCGTCCTTGTTGCCGAGCATCAGGTTCGCCTTCGGAACGATTTTCAGCTTGCCGAACGCGAAGGGAGTCTTGACCGGCGCCGCTTCCGTCATCTCGTAGACGTTGTTCGACAGGATCAGCTTCGAGGTGCCGGTGGCGTCCTTGGCGATCTGCGTCAGATCGAGCGGGTTGGAGATCATGATCACCGGCACTCCGGCTTTCGCCAGGCCGACGATGGCGGTGTATTTCCCGGTCGGAAGGTTGAGGGTCTTGTCGACGAACAGGTCGCCCTGCGACGCCGTCAGCTTCGCCGGCTCTTCGAACGCGTAGACCTGCGTACCGCTGGCATCCTCCACGGCGCCGAAGAACGTGTCTCCGGCATCGGCCGTGAGGCCGGTCGACTTCGGCAGGTACAGCTGAATCGGGACGTAGTAGTCACCAGCCGGAGAGACCAGCTCCGCATATGCGAAGGCCGCGTTCTTCGCGACCGCCGACTTGCCCGCCTTCACGTCGTCGACCGCGGCCTGAAGCGCAGCGGTCTTGATCGCGCCGGGCCCCGGTGTCGCCTCTGCGCCCTTCGTGACGGTGGTGGTGGTCGTCTTGGTGGTGGTCGTCTGCTGCGTCAGCGACGTGACGTTCGGCTGGGCGATGTACGCCGCGGCGGCATTCTGGAGCAGGTCGTTATAGGGAGGGCTCGTGCGCGAACGCTCGAAGCGGAAGTCGCCGCCTCCCGTGGCATCGGTGAAGACGATGGTCAGCACCGATGGGCCAAGCGAGGTCAGCACGGCAGGAGGCAGCAGCTTGACCATCTTCGCCGGGTCATAGGTCCAGGTCTGGCGCACGCCTCTCGACTGCGGCACGCCGAGCTCGGGTTGCGCAGTGCCGGTATCGTCCGCGGCAGTGTCGCGCGCGCCGGGCGCCCCAGGGGCTTGGAGCTTTTCCTGTTTCACGCTCTCGGTGGGACTGCCGAGGACGATGTAGGTGTGGCCGCGATCGGTCATCGATCCACGAATGCGCCGTGCGCTGAAGGTGTCATCGGCGAATTTCACCCGCTGCTCGAACACCATCTTGAACTCGTTTGCGGGAGTGCCCGGCGACGGATCGTGGCGGAGCCAGAAGAGGTCGATGAAGGCTTTGCCGTCCGTGTCGTTGTTGATGGTCTTCCACTTTGCCAGCTCGTCCTGCGTCATGAAGTACTGGGCCGGCCCTTTGCCGAAGTCGACGTATTCCTGGGACAACGCGGCGAATGCGCTTGCTGCCATCAGGACCACGGCGGCCGTGGCGAGGACATTTCGAATCGGGTATCTCATTTTCTTCCCTTGCTTGGATTTGCGTCAGGTTTGCGAAACAGGTCGAGCGCGTGCCTATTCCATTCTCGCGCTGCGAGGACCCGGGCGTGGGCGGCGCCGCGGCTTCCCGGTGCCCATCATTGCTGCTCGAACTTCTCCATCTCCTCGTACAGGCGATCCATCTCGGCATCGATCTCCTCCTGCTTGAGAAGGCCCTTCCGCACGAGCAGTGCGGCGAGGGCGTGAACGAGAACGCCGTTCTCGATGAGCATCTGCTCGAACTGCTCGTCGAACTCGTCGCCGTTGCCATTGTGTTCGGTGTCGTCCATCGTTTCCTCCTGCTTCGCCGGGTCCCAGGGGTGTGCCGCGGGGTATGGGATGCGCATCCGGCCCTGCGCGGCTCCGGCGCAGCATGTATCACATTTCGCCTGGTCCGAATAGCAAACGGACGGCTGCGGAGAATCGCCCGATCGCGGCGAAAACTGTTGTGACGTTCGTGCTTGCGCTCGCCTCGTTTGCGTGCCGATCCCGGCGGCGGCAGTGTTCGGTCATCCCGAGCTGCCGAAGCCGCGGAGCGGAGTCCCGGGCTCGGTCCCCTCGCCCCGCGGCGCGAGCGCGGTCAATCACGCTGTACGAACGTCCGCGGGGCGAGGGGATGCAAGGGGAGTGGGGTACCGAAAAACCCGCTCGTTTCTTTGCGATGCCGTGTTTTTCGCCGTCGTTACGACCCCACTCCCCTTCATCCCCTCACCCCGTGCGGATCGGTTCAGTGCGGCCGTTCGATTGGGAGCACGGGGCGAGGGGACCGTGCCTCGCGGCGCTCCTGCTACCATCCGGCGCGTGAAGGACTACATTCTCGAAATCGCTTACGACACCGCCGACGAGATGGCCGAGGAGCTCGTCATGGCGCGGCTCTTCACGGCGGAGTCGACCGGCAGCTCCTCGACGGAGGCCGCCGGGAGGACGACCGTCTCGGCGTACTTCGACTCCGCGGCGGAACGCGATTCCGCACTGGCCGATCTTCGCGATCTCGAGAGGGTCGACGTGCGCTCAGTGGAACGCGATCGCATCGACTGGCTCGAGCGGTACGAGCAGTCGCTCGAGGCGATGTGGATCGGCTCGCGTTTCGTCGTCGCTCCCGATGCGGCCCTGATTCCGACCGATACCGACCGGCTCACGCTGGTGGTGCCTCAGGAGCAGGCCTTCGGCACCGGCTCGCACGAGACGACCTCGCTCTGCATCGAGCTTCTGGAGACGCTCGCCGTCGGCGGGGAATGCGGTCTCGACATCGGCTCCGGCAGCGGCATTCTCGCCCTGGCGATGCTGCGCCTCGGGGCTTCCAGAGCGATCGCCTTCGACAACGACGTCGATGCATTCGGCGCGTTGCGCGACAACCGCATGCGCAACGGCATTGCAGAGCCGCAGATGCCGATCTTCATCGGCAGTGTCGAAGCGCTGCGCGGCGGCTCGTTCGATCTGGCCACCATGAACATCCTGCCGGACGTGATCATCGCTCTGCTTCCCCAGGTGGTCGCGCGTCTCCGGCCCGGCGGCACACTGCTGCTCAGCGGCATCCTGACGACCCGCTCCGACGAAGTCGTCCGCGCCGCCGCCCTGCACACCTTGCGCCTTTTCGACGCGCGCGAGAGGGAGGAGTGGTGGGCGGGAGTGTTCGAATTGAAAAGGTGAATGTTGGGTCACGAGGTCGCGAGGTCGCGAGGTCACGAGGTCACGAGGTCACGAGGTCGCGAGGTCGCGAGGTCCGGCATGCCATGCGAGGTGTCATCCCGATTGAACGGGGAGTTGCTCAACTGCTCAGTTGTCGCGGCCCAACTGAGCAACTGAGCAACTAAGTAACTCCGTCTCCCCGCTACACGCTTCATGTCACCGGCATCACGCCCGTGGGGCGTCTCGTGTCATCGGTGATCTTCCGCACGCCTGAAACAATCCAGCCATTGTGCGGAGGCGGCTCGCTCCAAGGTTGATCCTGGCCATCACGATCCTCGTCCTGATCGTCAAGGCCTTTTCCCTCTGGGTGAACATGCGTACCCAGGAGGTGCAGCTCCTCTCCAGCCTGACCCGCGGCGCCGATCAGCTATCCCGCAGCATTGTCGGCGCAACCTGGCAGGCCATGCGTGCCAACCGCCGCGACGACGCCTACCAGGTGATGACGACCATCGCCGAGAAGCAGGGCATCCAGAAGATCCGGATGTTCAACAAGGATGGCGTGCTGATGTTCTCGACCGAGAGCGCGGAGAAGCTGCACCTCGACAAGCGGGCCGAGGTCTGCTCGCCCTGCCACTCGGCGAGCAGTCCGCGCGTGAAGGTGGACATGAACACCCGAACACGCGTCTTCCGCGACAGCAACGGGCGCCGCACGCTGGCCATGATCACCCCGATCTACAACGAGGCCTCGTGTGCGAAGGCAGGCTGTCACGCCCGCCCTTCGAGCGTGGCCGTGCTCGGTGTGCTCGACCTCACGATCGACGCCACCCATGTCGATCAGGAAATGCGCTACATGCGATTGAGCGCCCTGCTGCTCACGCTCTTCGAGCTCGTCCTGATCAGCGCCGTGGTCATTTTCTTCACTCGCCGTTTCGTGGAGAAGCCGATCAAGAAGCTGATCGCCGGCACCAAAGCCATCAGCGAGATGAACCTCGACCAGGAGATGCAGATCGACACGAGCGAGGAGCTGCAGCAGCTCTCGCACTCGTTCGAAGTGATGCGGCAGCGGCTGAAGGGGGCCATGGCCGAGAACGCCGAGTTCACCCAGCAGCTCGAGAGCAAGGTCGAGGAGCGTTCCCGGCAGCTTCGCGTGGCGCAGCAGAAGCTCGTTCACACCGACCGCCTGGCCTCGCTGGGCCAGCTCGCCGCCAGCGTCGCCCACGAGATCAACAACCCCATCTCCGGCGTGCTGAACCTCTCCATGCTCATGCAGCGCGTGCTGAAGGACGACGGCATCCCGCCAAACAGGATCGCCGACTTCCGGCGTTACCTCGCGCAGGTCGCGGGGGAGACGGCCCGGGTAGGGCGGATCGTCTCCGACCTGCTCGCGTTCTCCCGCCGATCGAAGCCGCAGACGAGCGATGCCGATCTGAATGCCATCGTCCGCACGACGGTGTCGCTCGTGTCGCACAAGCTGCAGCTGGCCAACGTGACCGTGGAGCTGCACCTCGGCGAGACTTTGCCGAGCGTCCGCTGCGATCCCTCACAGACGCAGCAGGTGGTCATGAACCTCGTGCTCAACGGAGCGGAGGCGATCAAGGGCGGGGGAACCGTGACGGTACAGACGCGGGCCAGCGCCGACCGGCAGTCGGTCGTTCTCGACATCAGCGACACCGGCTCCGGCATGCCGCCCGAGATCGTGCGGAAAATCTTCGACCCGTTCTTCACCACCAAGGAAGAAGGGAAAGGCGTGGGCCTCGGCCTGGCCGTGGTGTACGGCATCGTCGAGGCTCATGGAGGCGACATCGAGGTCGACACTGCCATCGGGCAGGGGAGCACCTTCCATGTCACGCTTCCAGTGCGACCGGCCGAGGCGGAAGTGCCGGCCCCGACCATTGCCGTCGTGCACAGCGGATGAGCGTGATCGCCGTGGCGGCTGCGGGAATGATCGATGAAGAAGCGATCGCCGAAGCGGAGAGCAGTCTCGGCTCCGTCTTCGGCATGAAGACGCGACGGCTCCCGCCGTTCCCGGAGCCGTCGTACGCGTACGACGCGGCGCGCAATCAATACAGCTCGACGCTCGTCCTCCGCGATGCCCTCGGCCGCAAGCCGCAGGACGTGGTGAAGCTGCTGGTCGTCGTCGACGCGGACGTGTTCATTCCCATGCTGTCCTTCGTCTACGGTCAGGCCCAGCTCGACGGGCCAGTGGCCGTTCTGTCGCTCACGCGATTGCGCCAGGAGTTCTACGGCCTCCCCGAGAACCGTCCCTTGTTCCTGTTCCGCATTCGCAAGGAAACACTCCACGAGATCGGGCACTGCTTCGGACTGACGCATTGCCGCGATCCTCTCTGCACCATGTGTCTTTCCACCAGCATTCAGCAACTTGACCGCAAACAGGCCGAATTCTGCGACGGCTGCGCGATTCTCGCGCGCGATGCGGTCCGGGCCATGGGAGATTCGGGATGAGAAAACATTGGGAGATCCTGGTCGTCGACGATGAACCGGTCATGCGCGAGTCGCTGGCGGAATGGCTCATGGAGGACGGCTACTCGGTCGACACGGCCGCATCGGGAAAGGATGCCGTTGCGCGCGCAAGGGAGAAGGATTACGCGATCTACTTTCTCGATCTGAAGATGCCGCCGGGGATCGACGGCATCGAGACGATGCTGGAGATCCGCAAACTGCACCCCGAGGCGTCGGTGATCATCATAACCGCCTACGCCACGGTCGACACGGCCATCACGGCGATGAAGGAAGGGGCGCAGGAGTACGTCGTCAAGCCGTGCAGTCCCGAGGAGATCTCACTGCTCGTCGGCCGCATCATCAAGGTGAAGAACCTCCAGCGCGAGAACTTCATCCTGCGGAAGAAGCTCACCAGGCACTACAGATTTCAGGACATCATCTCCAAGAGCGCGAAGATGATCGAGATTTTCGATCTCATTCGCGAGATCGCCAGCCTGCGCAGCACCGTGCTGATCCAGGGCGGGAGCGGAACGGGGAAAGAGCTCGTGGCCCGGGCCATTCACTATTCCGGCAGTCGCGCGGACAAGCCATTCGTCGCCGTCTCGTGTGGGGCGCTCGCCGAGACACTGCTCGAGTCCGAGCTGTTTGGTCACGAAAAGGGATCGTTCACTGGCGCAGGCGAGCGAAAGCCGGGAAAGTTCGAGCTCGCCGACGGCGGCACGCTCTTCCTCGACGAGATCGGCGACATCTCTCCGAAGCTGCAGGTCGATCTGCTGCGCGTCCTGCAGGAACGCTCGTTCTTCCGGGTAGGCGGAAGCGAGGAGGTCACCGTCGACGTGCGCGTCATCGCCGCGACGCGGGTGAACCTGCAGGAGGCGGTGGCCGCCGGCCATTTCCGCGACGACCTCTTCTATCGCCTCAACGTGATCAACATCGAGATCCCGCCTCTGCGCGAACGGCGGGAGGACATCCCGCTGCTGGCCCACGACTTCATCGAGCGGCTCTCGCACGAGCTGGGGAAGGAAGTCGACGAGATCAACGAAGGAGCGCTCAAGCTGCTGTTCGACTACGACTGGCCGGGCAACGTCCGCGAGCTCGAGAACGCCGTCGAGCGCGCGCTCGTCACGGCCAAAGGTCACGTCCTGACCGAAGACGACTTCACCTTCCTTCGCCGCGCCCAGCAGAACGGCAACGGATGGGTGGCGCCGGACAACGTGGCGCTCGACGAGGTGCAGAAACAGGTCATCATGGCCACGCTCCGCCGCACCGGCGGCAACGTCAAAGAAGCGGCATCGACGCTGGGGATCGATCGCTCGACGCTGTACGACCGGATGAGGAAGTACGCGATCGAGAGGTGAGGAGGCGGTGGAGTGCGGGCGTCTCGCCCGCCGCAGCCGGGCGTCCGCGCCCGGCTGCTTCGGAACCAGAGCGGCCGCGGACAAGAAGCGATCCGGCGCGGGACGCCGGATCGCGGCGGGCGAGACGCCCGCACTCCTCACACGTTCAGGAACACCGCGCCGTACACATCGTCGCGGCGCTCCGGCGGGATCGCCTCTGACAGATCCTCCACCGGCACGCCGCCGTCGGCGAGCGCGGCCCCGACGGCATCGGTCGCAATCGCCATCTGCAGACGCTCGATTTCGCGCAGCATCCATGGCCGCGCTTCCGCGGGGGAGAGCAAGTGCCGCATGTCGCTCCCAGCTGGATCCGGCCGGATCTTCAGATACCACCCCTCGTCTCCCGCTCCTACCGCCACCACTTCGCCATCGACGGGCGAGAGGACGCGAACCGTCGAGCCGCTCTTTTCCGCGAGCCATCCGGTTCCGTTGGCGACGACACGCGATCCGACCTTCGGCAACTCGATCATGTCGGGGCTGCCGAGCAGGTGCGCTCCCAGGTCGTCAAGACCGACTGTCAGCAGGCCTTCAGGGTCGGGGCGTACCCATGTGTGGCCGCGGTGATAAAGCCGATCGCCCGGGACCTCGAAGCCCGCCACGCGCGGCTCGCCCTCCGGCAGCGGCCTTCCATTGCGCGCGCTGACGAACAGCGGATGTTCGACGCAGTGGCGGCAGTCGAACGCATTCGGGCACGTCCGGTTCTCGATTTCACCCGCCAGCTCGTGACGGCATCGGCGCCATCTCTCCGGCAGATCCTCGAAGTCGGCGTGCCAGCGCAGCGCCTCGGCTCGCGACGTGCGGGAATCGCGGATGGCACGACGCATGGCGACGGCGATGGTCGCAAAGACCACCATCAGCACCACGTAGAAAATCCCCAGGAAGATGATGTGTCCTGCGTCCCATGCGAAGCCGTAGATTCCAGGGAACACCTGGTCACCTCCTCAGTGCTGCAGATCCCGCTCCTGCGGGAAGAGCGTCAGATAGCGGAACGACAGCGAGTAGAGAATCACCCCGTAGGCGACGACGAAGAGGAACGTGGCCACTTCCTGCCAGCTCGGGTAATAGAGCATGAAGGGCTCGAACTTCAGCGTCGGCACCGCCAGCGTCTGGATCGTCATCACGAAGCGGTTGGTCGCCACGCCCGCGCAGGCGAGAAGCGATCCCGCGATCATCCAGGGAACGCTCCGCCGCCGTGCCGGCGACAGGAAGATCAGCGCCGGCAGGAGTCCAAAGCCGGCGATCTCGACGAAGAGCAGCCAGATGTCGAACGGCGCCCAGGCGTAGAAGCGGATCGGGCTGACGCCGCTCAGCGGCGCCGTGCGGTTCAACCACACCAGCGTGTCGATGCTCTTGAACCCGACGTAGACGATGAGCAGCCAGCCTGAGATCTTCGCCAGCAGAGAGTAGACGTTCTTCCGGACGAGCTCCTTGCGCGCTACCTTCGACACCATCCACGTCGTCAGCAGGACGAAGGCGGGGCCGGTGGCGATCGCCGAGAGGATGAAGAGGAAGAACGTGCTCGGCCAGATGGCGAACCCCTCGCGATACGCGAACGGCCGCCCGTGCAGAACGCCGTACAACCCGCCGAGCGATCCCTGATGGAAGAACGACAGGAACGTGCCCACCGCGGCGAACACCGGCATCACCTTGTGCAGCTCGAACTCGAACACGAGGAAGGACGGGACCTTTCGCAGCTGGCGGTTCTTCAGCATGATCGGCGCGTACTCGATGGCCAGCACCGTCAGGTAGCAGGTGATGCAGAACGTGACCTCGGTCAGCATCGAGTGGACGTTCGGATGCCAGAACGTGAACCAGGCGCGCAGCGGCTGGCCGACGTCGACCATCAGCACGAGGATCGCCCCGGAATAGCAGATGAAGCCGATCACGACGGCGCTGTTGATGACGGCGCGCAGCTCCTCGCGGCGGAGGATGTAGAGCAGGAAGCCGGTGAAGAAGGCGCCGGCGCCGAGGGCGATGATCGTAAGGTCGAGGAAGATCCAGAGGCCGAACGCGAAGCGGTTGTCCATGTTGGTCTGGTTGAGACCTTTGACCAGGCAGAGGCCGATGGCGAGAACGCCAAAGCCCAGCATCGCCACCCAAGGCGTCAGCCAGGCCAGGAACTGTCCTGTGGAGCAGCGCCTGATACCGCGGCGAATCAGACCTTTATCCACGCGAGGCCTCGCTTTCGTAAGCGACATCGGTGTCGCCCATGCGGCGGACCCAGTCGCGATCCGAGCGGTAATAGACCTTCGGATCGGTGCCGAGCTTTGCCAGGAGGCGGAACGCGTTCGGCGCTCTCGACTGTCTGGACACTTCGCTGCGCGGATCGTCGAGGTTGCCGAATGCGATCGCCTCCGTCGGGCATGCTTCGACGCACGCCGGAACGTAGTCGGCGGGATCGATCTCGCGTTTGCCGTTGGCTGCCGCTTTTGCCACGGCGGCCTGCCAGCGCGAGTGGCAGAAGTTGCACTTCTCGACCACGCCGCGCATGCGCACCGAGACGTCGGGATTGAGTGCGTTCTCCATGTCGCGCGGCCATTCCGGATCGGACCAGTTGAAGTAGCGCGCGTGGAAGGGACAGGCGGTCATGCAGTAGCGGCAGCCGAGGCAGCGGGGAGGAATCTGGCTGACGACGCCGGTCTCCGGATTGATGTCGACGGCGTTCTGCGGACAGACCGAAACGCACGGCGTGTGCGCGCCGCAGTGCTGACACGAGATCGGGAAGAATGCGGTGCGGTTCTCCGGGAAGGAGCGGCCGTTTTCGGCGCGATAGATGCGCATCCAGGTCAGGCCGGTGCGATCGGATGCCTTGGGAGCGGCCGGCGGCACGTTGTTCTCCACCGCGCAGGCGGCAGCGCATCCACCGCATCCGTTGCAGCGATCGAGGTCGATGACCATTCCGTACCGCGCCTTCGGTTTGTGTGCGGTGTTCATCTATGCCTCCACCAGCCGTGCTGCGACGGTTCGCCAGGAGCCGCTCGCGTCCGCGGTGACGACATCGAGAATGCCGGGCCTGCCGCGGGCGCCACGCTCGCCGAGAGCGATGGCGTCGGGGCCGGCCGTCATTTCGACAACGCCCGGCATGACCGCGTGATCGGTGGCGATGACCACCGGGAGCGCACCTCCTTCGATCAGCAGCTTCGCCCGCCGTCCCGCCGCGAGACCGAGCTGGCGTGCCGTGGCGGGATTGACCACTGCCACCTCGGGCGAGCGGCGCAGGCCCGACTCGCGGTAGAGCTTCGTCATGACGGGCGAGACCGCGGCGCTGGCCGTGACATCGCGCGGCGTGCGGATGACGAGGGTCAGCGGAGCGTTGACGGCGACGACTCCCCCGTCGATCGCGCCGCGCCCGTCAGCCCTCTGCTCTGAAGATGCAATCTTCTGCCTCGGCGGCCGGCCGGTAACAGCCGTCATCAAAGATCTGTCTTTCTCGGACAAAGCCGGAAGGAGGCTTGGCCAACCAGCGGAGCCGGCCGGGCCGGCCTGCCCGCGGGAGAGGGTGGCCTGGTGTGGCACAGACACTCTTGTCTGTGCCGCCGCAGCTCCCGTCCACGGAGTCCCCGCGAGCAGCCCCTCCCACATCTCGTCGGCTGAGGCGAAATCGGCGACGCTCTTCTCGCCGACGTTCCCTTCGCCTCGTTCGTGAATCCGGCTGACGCGCGCCCGCATCAACTCCTCCGATTTCGTCCACTGACCAGGCAGATCGCGCGTGATCGCGCGGAGGAACTTCACGGGGTCGACCGCCGCGTGGCGAGGCGGGAGGAGGGGCGCGGAGATCGTCAGCCGCGCGGCGGTCGAATCGAATGGCGTCGGAATCTCGAGCAGAGTCTCGAGGTAGGGGAGTGTCGGCACGATGTAATCGGCGTGCGTCGCCGTCCCTGCGAGGAACGGCGAGAGGGCAATGACGATCGCTTTCGGGGCGAGCTTCCGCCGGACGAGCGGCCATGGGAACGGAGCGTCGCCGCCGCTCATATCGAGCAGCAGGAGGGCGATTGAAGAGTCCTCGATGACCTCCAGCTCAGTCGCCGGCGCGATCGGCTCGCCGGCGAACGGCGCCAGGAGATCCGTCTGCGCGACCACGCTGTGACCGAGGAGCGTATTGAGCTCGACGATTGCGGCGTCTGCCGCGCGGCCGAGACCTTCCTCAGCGACGACCAGGGCGGGTCCCTTCTGCACGATCTCCCGAGCGGTTGCGGCGATGGTTTCGGCCGGGATTCCGGTGAGCGCGGATGCGATCTCTGGCGTCATCCCTTCGCCCGGGCCTGCGGTCCCCTCGTGCAACTGGCTGGCAATCGCCATCGCCAGTGCCGCTTCGCTCCCCGGTTGCGCGGCGAGCCAGCGGCCGGCGATTGCGGCCGTCGGCGAGTGCGTCGGCTCGATCTGGATCAGATTGACGCGGCGGTCGAGCAAGCGCTTCTGCAGTTGTGGCGGCCCCCACTCTTCAGCGAGCGGCGCGCGGAAGCTGACGATCGTCCGGATGGAATCGAGATCGACCCCGGACGGAAATCGCGATCCTTCTCGCGCCGGCGCCGGAACGTACGCGCCGCGCGGGACGGTGGCCAGGAAGCGCTGCCATCCCCACGACACGCTGCGTCCGGGCCGCATGTCGATGACCGCGACCGTGCGCGAGGTCGCCTTCGCGCCGCGGATGGCGCCTGCGGCCGCGGCGACGGCAGCATCGATCTGCACCGGAATCCTGCGGCTGCCGGGTCCATCGTGGAAGAGCCGGAGGGGCCGCACGACGCGCGCGGGGTGATACGGAAGGTGATGGCCGGTCAGCCCGAGCGGACAAAGGCCGCCGCCCGACGCTGCATGCATGCTGACCGGCAGGCCGCCGATGCAGCGCGCCTGCACGGGGCAACCGGCAGGGCAGAGCGCGCAGGCCGTGGCGCGCATCGTCACCGGCCCCTTCGGTGGCTTCGGGATCCAGCTCCAGTTCTGCGTCCAGATCGCGACGTCGTCGAGTGCCTTCCACGGCGCGGGAGTCATCATCGCGCCCACCGCGCCGCCGGCAGTGAATCGCAGCACGTCACGTCGGCTCACGTTCATGGTCATCTCGGCTCTCCCGTCCTCACTTGTGGCAGGTGAGACAACTTTCTTCGACGCCGCGCTCGTGATGGCAGCGGGAGCAGTCATCCATCTTCATGCCCTCGTTCCATCGGGATGGCTGCAGCCTGACGAGCGAGTAACCCTCGACGTCGCGCGGGTACGTGCTGATGCGGTTCCGCTCGAAGGTTCGCAGGCGATCGGTCGTGCCGTGCTGGCCGTGGCACTGCTCGCATTTCAGGCCGGCCAGCCGGATGTGCGGGGCGTGCGAGAAGTAGACGTTCTCCGGCTGCCGGGCATAGACGAGCCACTGCACCTCGCGGTTCTTCGCGACGTACTCGTTGATGAATCGCTTCTCGTCGGCGCTCTTTCCCTGCGGCTCGGCGTGGCACGGCGCGCACGTCTCCAGCCGCGGAATCCCGCCGAACTTTCCCCCGTCGCTCAGCGCGTGACAGTCCTGGCAGGAGAGGCCGACGGCCTCGCTCGTGTGAACCCTGTGGCTGAACTGGACCGGTTGCTCGCTCCGTCGATACATCGCCCACGGAACTGCGAACCACCCGCCGCCGAGAGCGGCGAGGAGTCCGACCGCGAACGTGAGCCACGCCCGATTTTTCACCACACCCTCCGCCATGTGAGCTGTGCTGCAAAGAACTCGGTGTTCAGGTTGATGAGCGAGTCAGCGTCGAGACGCGAGGCGATGCCGTCTTCGACCGCGCCGCCGTCGGCCATGAATCGGCTGCCGTCGCTGTGTTGGGCCGCGGTCAGGTCGTGCACGAACTCATTCAGACGATCGAGCTCGTTGCGCATCCACGGAACGGCGGCGCGACCGTCGATCAGCCCTTCGCGCGCGCTGGCAGTCGTCGTCGCTGCCAGGGAGGGCTCGAAAGTTTCGAAGAGCCACCCTGCACCGTACGGATCGGCCGTCATCTTCTGCGGTGTGGTGCGCAGATAGGCGTTGGCTCCCGTGACGTGGAGCGCGTTCGGGAAGACCATCTGAAGGTCCACGCCGTTGACGCGCAGCACGGCCACCGGACGTCCGCCGCCGCGCGGCGTGACGAACGTGACCTTGTGCACGGCCCCGAGAACCTTCGCAGCGAATCCGTCGATGCCGACATGGCAGTGACCATCCTCGGCCACGTCGAGCCACATGTGGTTCGGCGCGTACGAAAGCTCCTGCGGGACGGGGATGCCGTCGACGACCGGCATTCGCCCGGATGGTTGCGGCGGGCGGGATGCGCCGTGCGGCTGCGGTCTGCGGTCTCCCTGCGGGTCGGCGTGGGCGAGGTACAGCTCGCAATAGAAATGTCCATCGCTGTTGCATCGCGAGAGGAGATCGTTCGTGGCGGGGATGTACTTGGTGACGGATGCCGCGCCGCAGAACTCCGCGTGCGATTCGTGGAGGAAGGGGCAGTGTTCCGATGGCCGTAGGCCTTCGATTCTGGGTGCGGCCGCGGGGCATTCGACGTACGCCTGCGACGAGCAGCGTTCCACGCCGGCGGCGCCGACGGTTTTCGCGATCATCTTGCGGTACGCCGATGCCTCGCAGTATTTGACGTTCGCATCTCGGAGAAACGGACACTTCATGGCGGGACTCCTGAGTGATCACTGATCACTTCACGTCAATCCTTCTTCTTCTCTTCGTCGACTTTTTCGCCGCCGTCGGCCATCGTCAGGCCGAGCTCCGGGAGCGCGAACGCGTGAGTGTCGGCCGTTGCAGCCCAGCGGGCGCGCAGACGCGCGGCCACTTCGGACACGACTCCCCACGCCACGACGGCAATGCAGATCACGGCGGCCAGGCCGAGTGCCGCATTGACGATGTTCAGCTCGAGGACTTCTGCTGGGGTCATCTCTTGCCTCCATTGGTGCGGCCCCTTCATCGGAGCCGCACGAACGGGGTCAGCTCAAGCGGTGTGCCGCCGATCGAACGCTTCGGCGATTTCTCCGGAAGCGTTGCGCCCGCATGATGTTGCGTGCGGGGCGAGCGATCAGTGGTGGAAGAAACTGCCGAAGTGCGTGTAGGAATCGCCGACGGCGCGTCGGGAGATCCGACACGAAAGCGAGTAGCCCCCTCACCCGGCCTTCGGCCACCCTCTCCCCGTTCGCTTCGCTCACGGGGCGAGGGGTCTCGATTGAGGGTTCTCGCGAGAAGATCAGATTCGAGACCCTTCGCCCCCGCGCCAGCGGGGGAGAAGGTGGCCGAAGGCCGGATGAGGGGGCGTGAAGGCCACAGGGGGTGTAAACAAAAAGGCGGGCCGAAGCCCGCCTTTTCTTTTCGAGGATCAGGGTCTGCTATTTGCGATTCTGGACCGGGATGTAGTCGAGCTGGCGCGGGCCGGTGTAGATCTGGCGCGGACGCGAGATCTTCTGGTCGGGATCGAGCAGCAGCTCCTGCCACTGTGCCAGCCAGCCGGAGACGCGCGGGATCGCGAACATCACCGTGAACATCCCCATCGGAATGTCGAGGGCCTGGTAGATCAGGCCGGAGTAGAAGTCGACGTTCGGATAGAGTTTCCGCTTCACGAAATACTCGTCTTCCAGCGCGATCTTCTCGAGCTCGAGAGCGATGTCGAGCAGCGGGTTCTTGCCGGTCACTTCGAACACGCCGTACGCCGCCTGCTTGATGATCCTGGCGCGCGGGTCGTAGTTCTTGTAGACGCGGTGCCCGAAGCCCATCAGCTTCCCCTCGCCCGCCTTGACCTTCTCGATGAACGCCGGGATGTTCTTGTTCGAGCCGATCTGCCGGAGCATGTGGATGACGGCTTCGTTCGCGCCGCCGTGGAGCGGGCCGTAGAGGGCGGCCGCAGCCCCGGCCACTGACGAATACGGATCGGCCTGCGAGCTGCCGATGACGCGCATCGTGCTCGTCGAGCAGTTCTGCTCGTGGTCGGCGTGCAGGATGAAGAGGATGTCGAGAGCGTGCTCGAGGGCCGGGCTGACCTTGTACTTGCTCTCGGTCATCTTGAACATCATGTTCAGGAAGTTGCCGGGATAAGTGAAGTCGTTGTCCGGATACGCGTACGGCATCCCGATCCCGCGCCGGTAGTTGAACGCACCGATGGTGATGATCTTGGCGATGATGCGCACGATCTGTCTCTGCCGGCACTCCGCGTCGAAGATGTTCTTCGCTTCCGGATAGAACGTGCCGAGTGCGGCCATCGTGGAGATGAGGCGGCCCATGGGATGGGCGTCGTAGCGGAACGCATCGATCAACGCCTTCAGATTCTCGTTGAGAATCGTGTGCATCGTGATCTCGTGGTTCCAATCCGTGAGCTCTTTCTCGTTCGGCAGTTTGCCGTTGAGCAGGAGATACGCGGTCTCGACGTAGGTGCTCTTCTCGGCGAGCTGCTCGATCGGGATTCCGCGGTACTCGAGGATGCCCTTATCGCCGTCGATGAAGGTGATGGAGCTCTTGCACGACGCCGTGTTCATGAACGCGGGGTCGTACGTCATCATCCCAAAGTCGTCATCCTTGACTTTGATCTGACGAAGATCCGTCGCCTTGATCGTGTCGTCGGTGATCTTGACGTCGAAGGTCTTTCCGGTGCGGTTGTCTTTGATGGTGAGTGTGTCAGCCAACTTTGCCTCCGGCTTACTGATTGCTGAATCTATCACTGTTGATGCGGCCTCCGGCTCGAGAAGCTTGCCGACAGCCGTTGAGTTACCGAGGCACGGTGGAGAGCGGACATTCTTGTCCGCTGCCGACGGACATTCTTGTCCGGCGGCCAACGAGCAGCGCGGCTGGCACAGGCAAGCGGCGATGCACGCCCGTCAGCGGCCGGACACGAATGTCCGGCCGCTGCGGACAAGAATGTCCGCTCTCCACATACCCGTGACTTTTGAGACAGTGTCTGCTGCGCGTCCCTACATTCGCATTGCAGACGTTCATTAGGAGAGCGGATCGCGAAAAAAAGAGGGAGATGCCGGAGCATCTCCCTCTTCCGAGATCCCGTGGGACGCGGAGAGCGCCCCGATTTCGGATCAGAACTTGCGGCCGCCTTCTGCCGCCCACTTCTCCAGCATGGGGGTGGTGACGGACTTCGGGCGCTCGATGGCGTAGCCCAGGGCCCGGTCCCAAGTGATGTTCGCCATGCAGCCGAGGGCACGACCGACGCCGAAGAGGACCGTATAGAAGTCCCATTCCGTGACGCCGTAGTACCACTGGATGACGCCCGACTGCGCGTCGACGTTCGGCCAGGGGTTCTTGGCATGGCCGTGCTCCTGCAGCACTCCAGGGGCCACCTCGAAGATCATGGAGACCACCTTGAACAGGGGGTCGTCCTTGAGGCCAGGGGTCTTGAGGCAGAGCTCACGCTGAGCCATGTAGCGCGGGTCGGTCTTGCGGAGAACCGCGTGGCCATAGCCCGGCACGACCTGCCCGGCGTTGAGCGTGTCCCAGAGAGCTTTCGTGATGAGCTCCTTCGTCGGCTCGACACCCTTGCAGTACTTGTCCTGGAACTTGATCGTCCAGTCGAGCACCTCCTGGTTGGCAAGGCCATGAAGCGGGCCCGCGAGGCCGTTGAGGCCGGCCGAGTATGCGTAGTAGGGGTCCGAAAGAGCGGAGTGGACGAGATGGGTGGTGTGGGCGGAGACGTTTCCTGACTCGTGGTCGGAGTGGAGGATGAAGTACATCCGGGCCACGTCCTCGTACGACTTCTTCTGCCCGATCATGTGGGCGAAGTTGGCGCCCATGTCCAGCTTGGGGTCGATGGCGACCTGCTTGTCGTCCCTGTACTTCAGGTTGTAGATGAACGCCGCGACGATGGGGATTCGCGCGACGATGTCATACGCGTCCTCATACACGAACTCCCACGCGTTCATCTTGTTGTACTTCGGGTCGTGGTAGTTCTTCGCGAATTTCGAGTCCTTCTGCATCGAGAGGATGCCGATGGAGAGCATCGTCATCGGATGCATGTCGCGGGGAAGCGCTCGAAGCGCGTCGAAGACGTACTGAGGAACGACCTGGCGAACCTTCCATTCGGCCACGACTTCATCGACCTGGGCCTCTGTCGGGACGTCGCCCGTGAGGAGGAAGTGCCAGAACGATTCGACGGTCGGATATTCGGAGCCGGCGGCCTTGGGAAGTGCCTCGAACGTCTCGGGAATCGTCTTGCCGCGGAAGCGGATCCCTTCCTGCGGGTCGAGATACGAGATGTCGGTCACGAGACTGCGAATGTCGCGAGCACCACCGATGCACTGGTCGATGGTGACCTGGTCGATGATGACCTTCCCGAACTCCTTGACGAGAGCGGTCGTCCGGGGACGGTGTGCCTCGATCTTCTGCTTGAGCGTTTGCTTCAGGGTCGTAGTGGCCGATGAACCTGTCACTTTTGATGCGGCCTCCGGCTCGAGAACTGTAGGTGCCATGTCCGTCTCCTTCGCTGTCCTATTCCCAGCGATTGTCGTTTATGCACGGCGATTGTCCGCGCTTGGATGGACGGCGTGCTGGTGACCTGAGTCACCGGAGGCATTGGTCCAACGCACGCTAATCAAGTTCACCAGAACGGGCGGCAGTGGTGGCGAGCGCCACAATCGCGGCGGTTTCCGCCCGCAATCTCCGCCGGCCGAGGCGCCGGAACAGACAGCCGCTGCCGCGCGCCAGCACGAGCTCGCGTTCGCTCCAGCCGCCTTCCGGGCCGATGAGAAGCGTCATGGCCTGAGGCGGCGAAGGCTCGAGGGGGGACGCCTCCGCATCCGCGTCGAACACGATGCGCGGACCCTCGCGCCCCACCGCGTCGTCGAACAGCATCGGTTCGCTGACGGGCGGGACGGCGTCGCGCCCCGACTGTTTTACCGCCTCGAACACGATCTTCACCCACCGGTCGCGCTTGCCTCGATATCTTTCCGGCCGTATTTCCACCCGGTCGGTGACGAGAGGAATGATGCCGGCGACGCCGAGCTCGGTCGCTTTCTGCAGCACCAGCTCGAATTTCTCGAGCTGGATCACGGCCATGGCCAGCGTCAGCTGGATCCGCGCCTCGCGCGAGGCGATCTCCCCCGCGACGACGATGCGCACCTCGTCGCGCCCGATCGCACTCACCCGGCCGGCGACGCTGCGTCCGCGGCCGTCGAACAGCTCGACCTCTTCTCCCTCGTGCACGCGCACCACGTGCGAGGCATGGTGGAACTCCTCGCCGGAGACGACGACCTCACCGCTGGCCTGTAGCTCCGGCGCGTAGATGCGATGGTGCATTTCGGGAGTTTGGCTCTTCAGCCCGCGATTATCCAGTCGCGATCCGCGTGCGAAGAATTCACCACAGAGGCACAGAGGACACAGAGGAGGACGGAGAAGAGGACGATGAGCTTCGTTCACCCGTCATCATTCATCGTGTCCTTCCCTGTGAGCCTCTGTGGTGAACTCAGGTCGCCGTCGCCGCTTCGGCCGGCGCCTCCGGAATCACGTCACGCACGTACGGCAGGATCAGCAGCGCGGGAAGGCCGAGGAGGACCGTCAGCCAGAAGTAGACGGGATAGCCGGCGTGCTGGGCGATGGCGCCGCTCGCGCTGGCCATGATGTTTCCCGTCAGCGCGAAGGCGGCGGAGAGGAGCGCGTATTCGGTGGCGGCGCGGTCGCGGTCGCAGAGCGACATCAGAAAGGCCAGGAAGACAGTCGTCCCGAGGCCGTATCCGATGTTCTCCAGGACGGCGGCGACATAGATCGCCCAGCGGCCCGCGCTGATCGTGGCCACGACGGCGTAGCCGATGTTCGAGACCGCCTGCATGACTCCGACGCCGATGAGCGAGCGGTACAGCCCGAAGCGCGCTACCAGCGCACCGCCGACGATGGCGGCCGCGATCGAAACGATCACGCCGACGATCGAAGTGATCGTGCCGATCTCGGCCGCGGAGTACCCGCGGTCGACCCAGTACGGTTTGATCATCGCCACAATGGCCATCTCGCCCAGCCGGTAGGTGAAGGCGATCGCCAGGAGCAACCCCGACTTCGGACGGAGCAGCCAGTGCTGCAGTGAGGCGATGAAGTTCGGCCGGTCCCGGCTGGCCTGCCCGCGGTCGTCGGGCAGCGTGAGCGCGAGAGCGAAGACGACGGCGCCGACCACTGCCGCGGTCCCGAAGGCGTGCGGCCACCCGAATTTCGAAGCGACGATGCCCAGAACGCCCGGCACCATCAGGGCGATGCGGTACGCCATCACGCGGATGCTGTTCACCGGCCCCAGCATCTTCTGCGGCGTCGCCCGGATCGTGAACGCATCGACGGCCATGTCCTGCGTCGCCGATGCGATCGCCAGCAGCGCCACCAGGCCGTAGAACAACGGCCCTAACGATTGCGCCACCACCATGCCGGCCAGCGCCAGCGTGATCGCGGCCACGGCCGTGGCGATCCAGCGGCGGTACGTGCCGAGCTCGTCGATCAGCGGCGACCAGAGAAACTTGAACGTCCAGGCGAAGGCGACGATGTTCAGCAATCCAATCGACGTCAGGTCGACGTGCTTGAACCGCAGGTACATCGGCACGAAGTCCTTGACGATCCCGAATGGCAGCCCTTCAGAAAAGTAGAGGACGCTTGTGATCGTGCCGAGATAGAGAAAGCTTCGCTTGCGCTCGATCAAAGGCTGGTTTTTCACTCTTTCGCATTGTGTCAAAGGAGGTCGTCCGTGCGAAGAGCAACGTGCTCGGCAGACCGTGGACCCGGGCCGCAGACCGCGGACCGCAGACCGCGGTCGTGGCCTCGGGGCGCCAAGCCTGTCATCCCGAGCTGCCGAAGCCGCGGAGCGGCGAAGGACAGCGAGGGATCCCCCGCACTCCCGGGGTGGCGGGGGATTCCTCGCCGCG
>JADGOA010000188.1 GCA_017883215.1 Thermoanaerobaculia bacterium
CCCGCCACCCCTGGGAGTGCGGGGGATCCCTCGCTGTCCTCCGCCGCTCCGCGGCTTCGGCAGCTCGGGATGACAGGCTTGGCGCGTGTCATTAGAAGAGGCTGTGCATCGGTTCAGGCTGGGGCAACCGGTTCGTCTGCCGCCCTGCCTTCCCACTCCGCAATGTGTCTCACTCCCCCGGGTGGTACTGCCGTTCCGTGTGGCCCTTCAGCTGCTCGCGGTAGAAGTAAACGTCCCGCAAATTGCCGGTCGTGTACCGCTCCGCCTCGTCGTTGAAGTGCGTTGACTCCGGATGGCCGCTTTCTCCGCCGGCGGTGACGGCGCGTGCGCGCACACGATCGCCGAATTCGACGATGGCGACGAAGCTGTTGCCGCTCGTGCCGTACCACCTCTTCGTTCCCGGATAGGCGCGGGCGCCGAACGAAGCCAGCGAGCCCCATCGCGACGAGGTGAAGGGGACCGGGATGCTCGGCTTCGTGTCGTCGAACTTCGGCTCGATGTCGTTGGTCACCCGCTGGAAGCGGTTGATCTCGCCCCAGGCCGTCTTCCAGTTCCCGAAGTCGCCGGCGAGCTTGTCCGACGCGGCGGCGAGTGAGTCGAGCCGCTGCGCCGATGTGGCCTTTGTCGCCGAGTAGTCGTCGGCAGACATGCCCGCCTGCCGTGCGTCGCCGGCGACCCGGCGCCCGAGGTCGTCTGCCCAGAACACGGCCAGCGAGATGGCGGTCGAGGCAGCCGACCAGCGGCGGTCCCAGTTGCGGAGGAGCTCGATCTGTTCGGAGAGCTTCGCCTTCAGCGGGCTCGTGGCCGGCTCGTCGTCGTACGCCTTCAGCAGCGGCGGAAGAAGCGCGTCGAACGCGGGGAGGTAGCTGTCGAACGCCGCGGCGATGACCGAGTCGGGGGTGAAGTCCTTCTTTCCCGGAAGCACTTTGAGCGCGTGATAGCCGCGCGGCGTTTCTTCGCTCCCGCGCTCCACGTAAGAAGGGAAATTCGCCCGTTTTGGGCTGTCCGGGCCGGCCGCCGACCACGGCCAGTCGTTCACGTTGAAAAGCCAGCCGACGGAAGGATTGATCACGTTCGGACTCTCGTCGATGGAGAGCACGCCGTGCCATTCCGTCGCCGGATTGCTCCCGTCCACCGGCTTCGTCCAGTCGAAGTGCGCGTCCCGTCTGGGGATGAAGTTGGAGTGGAAGTAGGCGATGTTTCCCTTCGCGTCGGCGAAGACGGTGTTGTTGGACGAGTTCGTGTGCAGCTCCATCGTCTTGCGGAACGACTTGTAGTCCGTCGCTTTCGTCCGCGTGTACGACTGGATGAGGGCGTGCATCGGATCATTCATCAGGCGGACGCTGATCCACTTGCCGTCTGCCTCGCGAACGATCGGGCCATGGTGCGTGCGATAGACGGTGAACACCTTCTTTGCGATGCCCGTGCTCGTCTTGTACGGGACGGTGATCATGCTCGTCGTCAGCGGACGCTGTTCGTTGCCGTACTTGTAGAAACGCTTGCTGCCTTTCGTGGTCACCGTCTCCGCGTACTCGTCGACGTTGTCCGCGCCGCTCGAGGTGTGCATCCACCCCGCGTGCTCGTTGAATCCCTGGTAGACGAAGAACTGCCCCCACGTGACCGCGCCGTAGGCGTCGAGCCCTTCGCCGCTGGCCATCTGCAGCTCGGAGCGGAAGAAGAACGAGGTGTGCGGGTTGATCCAGAGGAGCGCGTGGTGCGATGCCGTATTCGAAGGGGCGATGGCGAAGCCGTTGGAGCCCCGCGGCTCGGCATAGCCTTCGACAAGGGGAAGCACGGAGCCCAGGTTCTCAGCCTGTGGTTCTCTCGTCATCGAAAGCGACCGGCTGAGAGCCGGTGCTCCATGCTCGGGCAGATCGGCATGGCTGGTCGTCCTGTTTCCGTAGAACGCCTCCAGGTCGGCAAGGTTGATCTTCTCGATGTCGCCCCCGATGCTTCCCTCGCTGAAAGTGAGTGCCATCCACGGTTCGAAGCGCGTGATCACCCGCGGCTTCACCTCCGGGTGTTTATAGAGGTAGAAGTTCAGGCCGTCGGACCACGCGTCCATGAGCGCTTTCAGCCACTGCGGGCTCTGGCGATACTTCGCTTTCATGTCCGCGGGATCGATGAAGAGTTTCATGCGCAGGTCGCGGTAGATCTCCCCCTCGCCCTTCGCTTCCGCAAGCCTGCCCATCGACAGCAGATAGTTGTTCTCGACGCGATTGAAGTCGTCCTCGGCCTGCGCGTAGATCATCCCGAAGACGGCGTCGGCGTCCGTCCTGCCGTAGACGTGAGCGATGCCCCAGTCATCCCTGACGATGTCCACATTCGCGGCGCGCCGTTCCCAGGCCGCGACGTCGTGCCGCTGTGCCGGTGCTGCCTGAAGAGCGAACGGCACGCATGCCGCGACGAGAAAGGAGAGAACGATTTTCTTCAAAATTGGCCTCATCGAAATTTCCAGCGATGCATCTGACGCACGCGCAAGTGGCGAATTCTGTCACGCGACGCGAAGGCCGCGCACCCGGAAATCACACGGCCTCGTAGGGCACGGCTGCGCCGTGCCGAACCTTCGTGGGTGGGGGACCTGGCCACCGCCCTCCCACCAGAGTTCGGCACGGCGCAGCCGTGCCCTACGGAAGCCGCACGGTTCGCCTGAATCGTTGTCTTCCCTCCGCGACTGCCCCCCCCCATCACGCCGCCTTGTGTGCGTCATTACGCGGCTCGGCGAGGGTTGCTGTGTGAAGCGCGATCAGATCACGCGATCCTTGCGATCCGATCATGACCGATCCCTCGAACCGTACCTCTCATGCGCTACTGGCCGTCATTCTTGCCTCCGCCTTGTCGTTGGCCTGCGGCGGCGGCGACAATCCAGCTTCCGGAAAAAAGGGCGCGCGAAGCCTTGCCGTCCGGACCGCGTCGGTCACTGCCCGCGACGTCGTGTACCAGGTGAAGGCACTCGGAAGCCTCGAGCCTGAGGAGCTGATACAGATCACGGCGGAAGTGAGCGGGGCCGCGAAGGAAGTGGCGTTCCAGGCAGGCGACCGCGTCACCCCCGAACAGGTTCTGGTGCGGATCGATCCGGAGCGGTACCGGCTTCAGGCCGAACAGGCCGAGGCGGCACACCGGCGCGCGATCGCTGACTGGAAACGCGCAGAGTCCGACCTCGCACGACGCGAGGAGCTCGCGAAGAGGCAGCTCGTGGCGCTCGAGGAGTTGAACCGCTCACGTCAGGAAACCGAGCGCCTGTCGGCGGATGCGGCGGCCGCCGAAGCGGCTTCGAAGATCGCCATGCAGAACGTGCAGCGCTCGTCGGTCCGCGCCCCGCGCGCGGGGCAGATCAACACGCGCACGATCGATACCGGCCAGTTCGTCCAGGTCGGCAACGTGCTGGCGACTCTGGTCGACCCGCGGCGCTTGCGCCTTCGCTTCAAGGTCTCCGAGTCCGAGTCGATGAAGGCGAGGGAAAGTCAGCACGTCACCTTTCGCGTCGCTGCCCTGGGCAACACCGACTTCACCGCCGCCGTGTACCACGTGAGCAATGTCGCCGATCCCGCGACCCGCCAGGTCGAAGTCCTCGCCTGGGTCGACAATCCGGGAGTCCTCAAGCCGGGATTCTTTGCCGAAGTGAACCTGGCCACGGGAACGAACAAGAACGCGGTGGTCATCTCGGAGAGCGCCATCCAGGCCAGTGAGCGAGGCTTCGTCGTTTACGTCGTCGACCATGGCAAGGCGAAGGAGCGGCCGGTGCAGATCGGCCTGCGCACTGGCGGCGGGACAGTGGAGATCGTGTCCGGCCTCAAACCGGGCGAGACCATCGTCACCGAGGGCTCGGACCGTCTCGCCGACGGGATTGCCGTGGAAAGCGTCGACGCCGTCAAGACGAAAGGCGTCAAGCCGATTGCAGCCGCGGCGGTGCCATGATGAGCGATCCGCACACAACGCCCGAGCCGCCGGAGGATCCGCGCAAAATCGCCACCGGCATGACGCTGGCGGACATCTCCATCCGAAACCACGTCTTCGCCTGGATTCTCATGGTCGCCCTGATCGGATTCGGGGTGCTCTGCTACACCGGCTTCGGGACCGTCTTCCGCGGGCTCGGCATCAGCCAGAACCCCGACGTCGATTTTCCGATCGTGAACGTCGGTATCTCCTGGCAGGGCGCCTCACCCGAGATCATGGAGACCGACGTCGTCGATGTGCTGGAGGACTCGCTCTCCACGGTCGAGGGCGTCCAGCAGATGTCGTCGACCGCGCGGCAGGGGTCGGCGAATCTCACGCTGGAGTTCGACATCGGGCGCAACATCGACGCGGCGCTGCAGGACGTGCAGACGAAGGTCTCGCAGGCCGTTCACGACCTTCCCCGCGAGATCGATCCGCCGTCGATCTCCAAGCGAAACCCTGAAGATCAGCCCATCATCAACGTCGCGCTCTCCGGGGACCGCTCGCCGCTTTTCCTCGCCGACTACGTGCGGAACGTGGTCCGTCCGCAGTTGCAGATGATCGACGGCGTCGGCGAGATCCACGTTGGCGGGTTTCGCGACCGCAACGTGCGCGTCTGGTATGACGCCCCACGGCTCGAAGCGCACGGCCTGACCGTCCTCGACGTCAACAACGCCATTGCCCGCGAGCATCAGGAGATGCCGGCGGGCCGCATCGAGGGCGCTTCGCGCGAGATGAACGTGCGCGCCCAGGGCGAGGCCATCGACCTGGAGGCGTTCCGGAACCTGGTCGTCACCTACATCAACGGCGCGCCGGTCCGCCTCAAGGACGTTGCCGTCGTCGAGGACGGGCTCGAGGATCGCCGCCGGCTCATGCGCGCGATGGGGGAGACGTCGATCGGGTTCGGCATCACGAAGCTGCGCGGTGCCAACGCGGTGCAGGTCGGGCGGGACGTCAAGGCGAGGATGAAAGTCCTCCAGTCGCAACTCCCCGAGGGTCTGAAGCTCAACATCAACTGGGACACCACCACTTTCATCGAGCGGTCGATCAACGAGATCCTCTTCACGCTCTTCCTGGCGGCGCTCCTGACGGGATTCGTCTGCTGGCTGTTTCTCGGCTCGTGGTCGACGACGGTCAACATCCTCCTGGCCATCCCTACGTCGATCATGGGGACGTTCATCGTCATCTATGCGTTCGGCTTTACGCTCAACACCTACACCGTTCTGGGTCTGACACTCGTCGTGGGCATCGTCGTCGACGACGCCATCATGGTGCTCGAGAACATCTACCGGCACCGGGAGATGGGCGAAGGGAAGATCAAAGCGGCCTCCGTGGGCGCGCGAGAGATCACGTTCGCCGCCGCGGCCACGACGCTGGCCATCGTCTCCATCTTCCTGCCCGTCGCGTTCATGAAGGGCATCATCGGGAAGTTCTTCTTCCAGTTCGGCGTGACGATCTCGGTGGCCGTCCTGCTCTCGCTGCTCGAGGCGCTCACGCTCGCGCCGATGCGCTGCTCGCAGTTCCTGGAGGTCGAGCACCGCGGCCGCCTGGGCCGGACGATGGACTCCCTCTTCAAGCGGCTCTCCACGCTCTATCTGCGCGGACTCGAACCCGTCCTGCGCCACCGCGGCTGGGTGCTCTCCGGCGCGCTGGTCTTCTTCCTCCTCTCCCTCGGCACGATCGGCCTGCTGCGCCAGGAGTTCATCCCCAGCCAGGACATGAGCCGCTTCACCATCCGCTTCCAGACGCCGGTGGGCACGAGCCTCGACGCGACCGACCGCTACTTCCGCCAGATCGAGTCGTTCCTGGTCTCGCGCTCCGAGGTCACGCTCTTTGCGGGAAGCGTCGGCGGGGGAAGCGACGTCAACTCCGGTCAGGCGTACGTCAACATGAAAGAGCCGCGCGAGAGGCCGATCGACAAGAAGCTCGGACGCCGCCTTACGCAACTGGAATTCATGGATGTGGTCCGGAAGCACGCGAACACGATTCCTGGCGGCCGCGTCGTGCTCCAGGACATCTCGCAGACCGGCTTCAGCCCTTCGCGCGGCGGCGGCTTCCCGATCGAGTTCAACGTCCGCGGACCCGACTGGAACGTTCTCGCGAAGTCTGCGCGCGAGATCGCGGAGCGGATGCGCCAGTCAGGTCTCGTCACCGACGTCGACACCGACTACCAGGTGGGCATGCCCGAGGTTCAGGTCGTCCCCGACCGCGATCGGGCCGCAGACCTCGGCGTGAGCATGAGCGCCATCGGGGAGACAGTGAACTCGGCGATCGGCGGTGCGCGCATCGGCAAGTTCAAGGACAAAGGACGGCGCTTCGACATCCGCGGGCGTCTCCTCGCTCCGCAACGGGAGCGTCCTGAAGACATCCAGCGGCTGCTCGTGCGGACGACCAACGGCGAGCTGGTCCGCCTGGGCGAGCTGGTCCGGATCGACCAGTCGCCGACGCTGCAGGCCGTCACGCGGCGCGACCGCGAGAGGGCTATTACCGTATTCGCCAACGTGGCTCCCGGCGCGTCGCAGGCCGTGGCCGTGGACCGCTCCCTGGCCATCGCCAGATCGGTTCTGCCTGACGGTTATCGCGCCGTCGTGTCCGGCAGCACGAAGGCGTTTCGTGAATCGTTCCAGTCGCTGTGGTTTGCGTTCGGGCTCGGTCTGCTGATCGCGTATATGGTGCTGGCCTCGCAGTTCAACTCGTTCTGGCATCCGATCGTGGTGATGCTGGCGCTGCCGTTCTCGATCAGCGGAGCGCTCTTCGCGTTGTACATCGGCGGCCAGAGCCTGAACGTTTACAGCATGCTGGGGCTGATCCTGCTGGTCGGGATCGCGAAGAAGAACTCGATCATGCTGGTCGACTTCACGAATCAGATCCGCGCGCGGGGAGTGGCGCAGCACCAGGCGCTGCTCGAGGCGTGTCCGATCCGGCTCCGGCCGATTCTGATGACTTCGATGGCCACGATCGCCGGAGCCCTTCCGCCGGCGATGGCCATCGGCCCGGGGGCGGAGGTTCAGCGTCCGATGGCCATGGCGCTGGTCGGAGGGATGGTGGTCTCGACGCTGCTCACGCTGTTCGTGGTGCCGGCGGGCTACAGCCTTCTCGACGACGGTCTGGAATGGCTTCGCGCGCGGCGGCAGCAGCGCAAAGGAGTGGTGGCACCGAACATCGTCATCGGAGCTCCCGAGCCGTCGCCCGGGAAGTGAGTCGCTCGATTCAGCGAACCGCGCAGTCTCGAGATTGAGCACCCCTCCGGGGCATACGCGCCAACTTGACGACGCCGGCTCGCGAAAAGAACGGCGCGTGCCCGGTCCCCTCGCCCCGTGCTCCCAATCGAACGGTCGCACTGAACCGATCCGCACGGGGCGAGGGGATGAAGGGGAGTGGGGTCGTGACGAGGGCGAAAAAGGAGATCGCCTGCGGGCCGCGCCGCTGAGGCGCGGGTCCGTTGGGCGGCTCGAGCACCGGAGGTGCGAAAGATCATTAGCCCACGGCGTGAGCCGTGGGT
>JADGOA010000189.1 GCA_017883215.1 Thermoanaerobaculia bacterium
TCCGCGAGGAGAGCGGCCACTTCTCGATGCGCGTCATGATGTCGAACCTTCCGGAAGAGGACCCCGACGCTCGCATCCAATGGCTGGCGGCGCTCGTCCGCCCGATGGGGGCGTCGATCGGCGTCATCACCCGCAAGGAGGGGCCGATTCCGATCTCGTCCGACACCACGCCGCTCTTTGCGCTGCTCACGCGTGAAGTGCGCGGCGTATACGGGAATGTCGCCGTCGGCCCCGAGGTGCTCGGCGCCTCGACGAGCGACTCGCGGTTTCTGCGGCCGCTCGGCCTGGATTGTTACGGCTTTCAGCCCTTTCCCATCGACTTCTTTCAGACTCTCAGCATCCATGGAGTCAACGAGCGCGTGAGGCTCGATTGGTTCGCCTCGGGAGTGGAGCTCACGCGACGGGTCGTCTCCGCGTACGCGTTCGGAACGAAGGCAGGATAGGGAGTTGCTCAGCAGGGGCGAACCACTGCACAGGGGCAACTGATGTCGCGTAATTCACCCTCATTCTCTCTTTGCGCTGTCACCTGACGATTGTTGTCGAAGAATTGACGACAGACTGTCAATATTTGGCTAGGTCGGGTATGGCGCACTTCGTAAGCCATTGAAAATACAGGTTAGCCGCCGATGCTGCGGTGGTCCACCGATTGCGCTCAGGAGTCCTGCATCAAGGAGGATTTGTTGATGAAAAGACAGAAAGGTTTCACCCTGATTGAGCTGCTGATCGTCGTCGCGATCATCGGCATCCTGGCCGCCATCGCCATTCCGAATCTTCTCACCGCCATGCAGAGGGCCAAGCAGAAGAGGACCATGGCTGACATACGTGCCATCGCTACGGCATGGGAAGCGCGCGCCACCGACATGAACGCGTACAGCGCGGCCGGCGCGCTCTTCAGCATGCCTACCACGGCCACAAGCTTTCCTGGCATGATCGGCCTGCTCACCCCGACGTACATCAAGAGCCTTCCGCAGAACGATGGCTGGGGTGACGCCTACGGTTTCAAGATGGATGGGACTCCTGCCCAGGTGTACGCGATCCGCTCGCTTGGCAAGGACAACGTAGCAGAGACCGGAAATTATACCGTTGGCAAGTCGACCGGCACTTTCGACTGCGACATCGTCTACTCGAACGGCTCGTTCATCCAGTGGCCGGAAGGAATGCAGACGCAGTAGTCCGCATCATCAGCCACGAAAAGAAGCGGGCGCCCTCGCGGGCGCCCGTTTTGTTTCTGCGATCCTGGCCAGTTCTGAGTCCTGATCAACGAGCCCCCACTCAGGACTCGTCATCCCTGCATCGACTTCGCCACGGAGCTCATCGCGCTGTACATCCGTTCGTGGTAAGCGAAGGCATCCCGATAGATGTGGGGGAAGTTGCCGATGTCCTTTGCGGAGACGACCAGGTTGACGCCGTAGAGGAACGCGGCGTTGCCGTCGAGCGTGCGCAGGTTGTCGGAAACGAGAATGAAGAACGACTTGCGTCGGTCCGCCGGCATGAGGGAGATGATCGGCTGCATCGCTTCGAGCGGCGGCGGCGTCATCTGCTGCGGGTTGAGCACGACGAGGGGCGGGAAATCCTGCATGAAGAAGTCGCGAGCCTGCGGCGCTTCGGCGAAATACGCCGGTAGGTAGCCGATCAGCTTGATGGCCTGCCGAAGTGCCGGACTGTCGTTGCCGACCAGCATGCCCTTGGTTCCGAAGCTCTCATCTTCGTCGTCGTGCGGCTGCGAGATCGGGCCGGCCGCGCCCGCTGCGGCGGCCGGTGCGGCCGGCGCCTCGGCGCCGAGGTTGCGGCGATCGACCGAGAGCTTGGTCTTGCACGCCGGGCAGGGAAACGAGACTTCCTTCATCGGAAGCTTCGTCTCGTCGAGCGAGAGCGGCTTCTGGCAGGATGTGCAGACGATCCGGATCATCGGTTACTCCAGCATCGACATCATCGAGCCCTCACCCTCGGCAGGAGCCGTTTCGGGCTCGTCGCTGAGACGCAGGGCGAGGTTGGTGGGGTTGGTGGCGTAGCTCATCGCGATCTCCTTCGAGATCACGCGCGAGTTCCAGAGCTTCTCGATCTCGTCGTCGAACGTCTGCATGCCGTCGACGCTGCCGTCGTGCATGGCGTCCGTGAGGGATCGTCCTTCGGTCTCACCCTTGAGGACATAGTCGCGGGTGCGCATCGTCGATTTGAGAATCTCCAGCACGGCCACACGGCCTCCGCCTTCCTTCGGCAGGAGGCGCTGCGAGATGACGTAGCGAAACGACTGCGCGAAACGCGTCCGGACCTGCGCCTCCTGATCCTTCGGGAAGACACCGACGATGCGATCGACTGTCTTGGCCGCGTCGATCGTATGCAGCGTCGAGAGCACGAGGTGGCCTGTCTCGGCCGCTTCCATGGCGATCTCGATCGTCTCCACGTCGCGCATCTCGCCGATGAGGATGACCTTGGGGGCCTGGCGCAGGGCCGCGCGGAGCGCCAGCGCGAACGTCTTCGTGTCCGAGCCGAGCTCCCGCTGGTTCACCGTCGACTTGATGTGTTTGTGCATGTACTCGACGGGATCTTCGATGGTGATGATGTGGTAGGCAAAGTCCTGGTTGATCTGATGGATCATCGCCGCCAGCGTGGTCGACTTCCCCGATCCGGTCGGCCCTGTCACGAGCACGACGCCGTTCTTCAGCTTGCAGACGTTGCCCAGCTCCGCCGGAAGGTTCAGCGATTGCAGCGTCGGAATTCCCTCGGGGATGACGCGGAGCACGATCGCGTACGTCCCGCGCTGCGAGAAAATGTTCACGCGAAACCGGGTCTTCTGGGGGATCGAGTAGGAAAGATCGACCGACCCGGTCTGCATCAGCGTGCGCGTCAGATCGCGGTCGCCGCGAAGCATGTGAATGGCGATCGATTCAGTCTGATAGGGCGTCAATCGTGGCAGGCCGGGGAAGTTGACCGGTGTGAGCGCGCCGTCGATCTCCACCTGCGGGGCCCGACCGACCGAAAAATTCAGGTCGGAAACGCGGTCTGACATCTTCAGCATCGCCTCGAGAATGGCGTCGAGATTGAAGTTCTTCATGCGGGCCTCGCGGTTCGGGCATTGTATCGCGCCCGACGAAGTCCTGAGTCCTGAGTGCTGAGTCCTGAGTTGCGGCGCCGAGGTCCGGGACACGAGGCAGGAGTCCCCTGGGCCCGCTCGCTCTGGGCTCGCTCGCTCTGTCGGTAGCACGCTCGCTCCATGCGCCATCGCCCGTGCCGAAGTACACTCAGGACTCAGGACTCAGGACTCAGGAATGTCCATCATCGGTATCGACTACGGCGCGCGGCGCATCGGAATCGCGGTCAGCGACTCCGGAGTGCTGGCCACGCCTCATTCTGTGATCCGGAACGAGGGAGAGATCGTCGCCAGGATCGCCACGGTCGGCCAGGAGCTCGGCGCGGAGCTGTACGTGGTCGGAATCGCACGCCGCGCGCACGGAACGGCCGGAGAGCGGCGCTTCCTCGACTTCGCCGAGCGCCTGCGGCAGAAAACGTGCACTGAGGTCATCCTTTGGGACGAGGCGCTGAGCACGGTCGAGGCATCCGAGAAGCTCCGCGCCGCCGGCCACAAACGCCGCGACGCTGAACGCCACATCGACATGCACGCTGCCGCCGTCATCCTTCAGTCGTTTCTCGACGAGCGCGCCGGGAGGCTGCCATAGCCGGCCGCCCCCGCTCCGCACGCCGCGGTTGCCGCAAGTACCTGCAGTCGCTGGGAACGATCGTCGTGTTCGCAATCCTGCTCAGCGCCGGCGGCACCTATTTTTTCTGGCGTGCGCTGACCTCTCCCTACAAAGGATTCGCTGAGCCTTCGAAGCTCGTTCAGGTCCGCAAAGGACTCCGCACCTCGACCATCCTGCGCCACCTGCAGAGCGAAGGGGTGATCCGCGACGAGTACGTGCCGCTGGTCTACATCAAGCTCGCGCGGTACGGCGAGTCGATCAAAGCAGGCATCTACGAATTCAGCAGACCCGAATCCGCCGCGGCGGTGATCGACAAGCTCATACGCGGCGAGGTGGTGCTCAAGAGCGTCACCGTTCGGGAAGGGCTCGACCGATTCGCCGTGGCAACTCTCTTCGTCGCCGAGCACCTGGGGACCGCGAAGGAGTGGCAGGCCGCCACGAGCAATGCCGAGCCGATTCGCGACATTGCGCCGGAAGCGACCTCGCTCGAAGGATACCTTTTTCCCGACACCTACAAATTCAGCCCAGGGACGGGTGCGAAGACGATCGTAGGCGCGATGGTGGCGAACTTCCGGAAGCACTTCGCCGGCGAAATGGCGTACATCACCACCGGCCTCACGCCGCATCAGACCGTCACGCTCGCCTCGATCGTGGAGACCGAGGCGAAACTGCCGCAGGAACGACCGCTGGTCGCATCCGTCTATCTCAACCGTTACCGCACAAACATGCTCCTGGGCGCCGATCCGACCGTCATCTACGCGATGAAGCTCGCCGGCCGATGGGACGGCAACATCCGCAAAGCCGATCTGATGATCAGCTCTCCGTACAACACCTACCGAGTGCACGGCTTCCCTCCCGGTCCGATCGCGAACCCCGGCCTGGCGTCGCTCCGTGCCGCTGCCGCTCCGGCGAAGACCGACTACCTCTACTTCGTCGCTCGCCACGACGGCTCGCACGCCTTCTCGACCAACATCGCCGAGCACAACCGAAACGTCGAGATTTATCAGCGGCAGTGGTTCCGCGATCAGAGAGCGGCGTCGCAACAGGTGAACGGAAGCACGAAGACGAGCGGCAAATAGCGAGTAGAGTCGGTTGGCGCGGATCTTCGTTACCCGCCACCGCCCACCTGATGCCGGCTCGCCACACGCAGGCTTTCCCTTTCTCGCCCATGCTATTCTTGGCCACCGTCCACAAATAAATATCCCGCAAATATCCCGGAGTGCGCCAATGGCTGTGAAGAACAAGCCCTACGAGCAGTTTGGGCGGTACATCCTCTTCATGAAGCTCGAGTCCGACGCGCTCGGCGAACTGTGGCGCGCCGCCGCCATCGAGGGGAATGCGCTGGGACCGCTCGTTGCGCTTCGGCGCTTCACCGGCGGGAATCGCGGCGCCATGGCATCGAGCGCCGCGGTCGCGCATTCGGTCGCACCGCTGCTGACCGGCACCTCGTTCGTGAGACAGCAGAGTATCGACGTCATCGATGGCGTGCCGTTCGTCGCTCACGAATACGCCGGAGGGCGCTCGCTCAAATACATCGTCGAAAGAGCGCGCGGAGGGACGGGCTCGCAGCCGAACCCGATGCCGATGGATCAGGCCATCGTCATCGCCGAGAAGGTCGCACTCTCGCTGGCCACAACGGCCGACCTGCGCTTCGGCGGAAACCGGCTGACACACGGCGGTCTGTTGCCACAGTTCATCTGGATCACCGACGACGGCGAGATCCGTGTCGGCGGCCAGCAGCTCGGCTCGGGACTTCTGGCATCGCTGAAGGACGCTCGCGTGGCGGCGGAGATCGGCCGGTATTTCTCGCCCGAATCGCAGGCCACAGGCATCGCCTCGAAGACCGCCGACGTCTGGGCGATGGGCGCAGTGCTGTTCCTGCTCGTCACCGGCATCGAGCCACCGGACAGTACGACGGCCAGCGCGTTCACCCAGGTCGTACGGTCAGCGAAGACCACGGGCGGCGCGGCCATTCCGGACGACATCCGCGTCATTCTCGACAAGTCGCTGACGCTCGACGCCAACGCGCGTTACGCATCGCCCGGCGAGATGAAACAGGCGATCTCCGCCCTCGCCAACAGCGGGAAGTACTCGGCGACGACGTTCAATCTGGCGTTCTATGTGAGCACGCTCCTGAAGAAGGAGATCGAAGGAGAAGCTCTCGATCGCGACCGCGAGTCGAAGGTGAGCCTCGCTCCGTACATCGAGGCGCTCGCCGCACCGGTGGCGCCGCTCGCCGCGGTGCCCGCACCTCCTCCCGCGGCGGCCGTGCCGATGTTCGCGGCGGCCGTGGAAGCGGGGCAGCGGCGGAGCAAAGCGCCGCTCGCGATCGCCGCGGTCGTGGTCATCGCCGCTCTCGGAGCGGGAGCGTTCTTCACGTTCCGGTCGCAGGGATCGAAGCCGCAGGCTGCAGCGCCGACGGCGCAGACCGCCGCCATAGTGCCGCCGCCGCGGCCGTCAATCATCTCGCAGCCGCTCGTCGCGGCCGCGCCGTCCACGGCTACGGCGGCACCGACCGACACCGCTGCTGCGGAAGCGGCACAGAAGCAGGCCTTCGAGGCTGCCGTGCAGCGGAAGCTTCAGGAAGAGATGATGAAGCTGCAGGCCGACTACACGAAGAAACTGCAGCAGACGCAATCGAAGCAGGCCCCGGTGCAGGTAGCCGCCGCAACGAGTGCGCCCGCCGCTGCCGTACCCGTTGCCCGTCCGGCGGCGCCGCCCGAAGAGCACGCGCCGTCCGCGGCCCAGCTGGATCAGCAGCGCCTCAACAGCCGCAATGAGGCTCCGCCCGCGCTGGCCCCGGCGCAGACGCAATCCTCGGCGCCCCCGCCGGCAGTCGCGGCAGCACCGGTGCAGGCGGCGCCTCCGCCGGTCCGCGAGGGAGACATCGTCGCCGTCGACAATCTCGACACACCACCGCACGTAACGCGCGCGTCGTTGCCCGTCTACCCGCCCATGGCTCTGCGGCAGCACATCTCGACGACCGTCATCGTCACGGCGCTGATCTCGGAGAATGGAGACGTGAACGACGTCAAGATCCTTCGCGGCGACGACCGCTTCGGATTCAACGAAGCCGCCGTGCGCGCGGTCCGCGCGACGCGTTTCTCCGCCGGCCTCAAAGACGGCAAGCGAGTGAAGACCTGGTTCCCGATTCCGGTGCAGTTCAAGCAGTAGGTAGCGAGTTGCTGCTCGTGCGGCGAGGTGATCGGTTACGAGGTTACGAGGTCTCCACCTCGAAACCTCGAAACCTCGTGACCTCGTGACCCAGTTCCGGTCCCGACGTCGTATTCGGCCGCTAACGGGCCCCACCGGCGCGCGACCATTCGATGCCGCCGAGCCGCAAGCCGAGGTTGCGGGTATCGGGCCCCATTCCGCGCGCCGCGGGATTGACGGTCCGGTCGGTCTCGAACACGAGCTCGTTCGGCGCGTCGGTTCTCGATGGGACGATGACGGTCCGCTCGATTTCGGCGGTGACCGCGCGTACGCGGTCGACGACCGTTCCATTGAGGCGCAACTGGATGGTCGGGGGAACGCCGATGGCATCGAGCGGAACGTAGAAGGCGACGCGCAATTGTCCGTTCCCGGTGAGCGGCGGGAGCAGGCAACGGGCGCGCTGTCCCATCCATCGCCACGTCAGGTCACCCGACCTTTCCTCCGCATACCATCCGTCGAGGAACGTGATGATCTGCTGGAGCGGGAGAATCGAGACCTCGAAATAGCGGTC
>JADGOA010000007.1 GCA_017883215.1 Thermoanaerobaculia bacterium
GGTAACAGATCGGCTGCACTACGGCCGGGCAGTCCCACGGCTGGCGCGGCGCTGCATCCATGTCATGAGCCAGTACAGCAGGCCGATGACGACGGCGAAAGCGATCAGCCAGTGCGATTTCGTCTTCAGCACGCTGATCATCACCGCCGGATCGTTCATCAGTGCCGGCTGATCGCCGAGCACCTTCACCCCGAACCAGGCCAGAGCGGCGTTGAACAGTCCCGCGCCGAGGACGGTCATCACCGAGAAGCGGGTGAAGTTCATCTCGAACAGCCCGGCGGGAATGGAGATCACGTGGCGGATGACTGGGAGGAGGCGCGCCACGAAGATCCCGCCCGATCCGTACGCGTCGAACCACTGGTCGGCTTTGTGGATCTTGTCCGGCGGCATGAGAACGTATTTCCCGTACCGCTCGACGAGCGGGCGCCCCAGCTTGAGCGCGATCCAGTAACTGAGCGCCGAGCCCACCCACGATCCGATCGTCGCCGAGATGGCGATGAACCAGAGGTTGAAGTGCCCCTGTGCCGCCCAATACGCCGCCGGAGGAATGACGATTTCCGCCGGGACCGGCAGGGCCGTACTCTCGAAGACCATCAGGACGAAGACGCCGAAGTAGCCGGTATCGAGGACGAACTTCATCCAGACGGCGAGCAGATGATGAATGGAGGCTTCCATCGTGAGCCGCGCATGGTAGCCGAAAACGGGCCAAGGTTGCGGTACCTGTCCATTGGGTGACCAGGTCACGAGGTTTCGAGGTCACGAGGTGTTGCGGCATCACTCGTCGCGTTCCGGTGATACGGGAGAGCGGCGCGTCCGCCTCGAAACGTCGAAACCTCGAAACCTCGTGACCGGTCAGCGATCCCGCAGCGATCGCAGCTCCGCCAGCGCGGCGCGCTTGACCTTGCCTCGCTCGTCGACGGGGATCTGCTCGATCAGCTTCACGATTCGCGGCACTTTGTGCGACGAGAGTCGCTCGCGGCAGAACTCGCGAATCTGTTCGCGAGTGATGTCCGGATCGGCCACGACGGCGGCGGCGACGACCTCTCCGCGCGCGCCGGCGGGCGCGCCGAACACCTTCACCTCGCGCACGCCGTCGATCTGCAGGATGACCTGCTCGACCTCGCGCGGGTTGACCTTCTTGCTGGCCGTGTTGATCAGGTCGCCGGCCCGCCCCGTGAGCACGACTTCATCGCCGGCGACGATGTCGACCAGGTCATCGGTCGTGAAGACGCCGTCCAGCGGTTGGTAGTGCGACGAATCGAGGAGGTATCCGAGGGCCACCGAGCCGCTGCGGATGCTCAGCCGCTGCGTTTGCCGATCCAGATCCAGGTGCACGTCGTCGAGAGGCGTACCAACCGTACCGCGCTCGACCGCCGCGCCGCGGCGGTCGTATGTGATCCCTCCGACCTCGCTGCAGCCATAGAACGTGTGGATGTCGGCGTCGAACCGCTCGCGGAAGCGCCGCGAAGTGGGCGCGGTCAGAGGCGCTCCGGCGGAAATGAATGTCCGGACGGTCGCCAGCTCGCCGTCTTCCTTCGGCAGCGCGGCCAGGTGCTCGAACACCATCGGGATCAATGGCACGACCGTGCAGCGATGAACGTTGCAGAGCGCGATTGTCGAGAGCGGCAGGTAATCGTTCGACACGACGATCGGCGTTCCCTGAAGGACGAGCGGCAGGACGAGGTTCGCGAAGCCGTATGAATGGGAGAACGGGATGGCACCCAGGTTCAGGTCGTTCGGTGTGATGCCCATCGTGGAGCAGATGTTCGTGGCGTCGGCGATCAGATTGGCTTCCGAGCAGACGATGGCCTTCGGCATACCGGTCGAGCCGGATGTCAGCTTGATCATGCGGGCGCCGGCCGGCAGGCGCGGACGCTCGTGAACGATGCGGCGCGCGATGCTGCAGGCGCGCGCGTTGCGATCGGTGCGGTAGACGAATCCTTTGATCGAGAAATGACCGAGCACCGCCGCGACCTCCGTCTCCGGCGCGTCGCGGTCGATCGGCGCGAAGACGAAATTCAGCTTCGTGGAGGCCAGAAAGGAAGCGACGAAGTCGGTGGAGTTGGGGAGCTGGACCGCCACCACGTCTCCGGCGCGGATGCCGGATGCGGTCAGCTCGGTTGCGAGCTGATCCGCACGCGAGAGAAGAGCGGCGCGGGAGATGACGTTACCGCTGTCACCTTCAATGAGCGCGGGAGCGTCCGGCGCGTTGGCGGCGAGTGAGAGAAACGCTTGAATCATGGGCCGAACCGAGAATAGCGACTGCTGTTCGAAAACGTCAACCCGGTGTCGGATAATTCGTGTCCCATTCGGATCGGGCATGGGACATGAGGCATGGGGCATGAGGCATGAGGCATGGCGCGCTTTCGCGAGCTTGCACGCATGCCCCATACCTCATGCCCCATGCCTCATGCCCGCAACATGCAGATGGCGATCGATCGCTACGCTGCAGCGGGCAGCATCTGTGTGAAAATGACCGCTGCTGACATGAATGATCTAAAACGCAAGTTGAAGGAGCTCCTGATCGAGCGCCTGAAGTTCGAAGACATGATGCCGGAAGACATCGGCGATGAGGAGCCTCTGTTCGCCGGCGGCCTCGGGCTCGACTCCATCGACGCTCTCGAGATCGTGGTGATGCTCGAGAGCGAGTTCGGCATGAAGGTGAAGAACGAGGCCTCGGCGCGCGACCACTTTCGCTCCATCTCCAGTCTGGCCGCCTACGTCGAGCAGAAGCTGGCGCGGGAGAAGAGCGCCTAGAAACAGTCCTGAGTGCTGAGTCCTGAGTCCTGAGAGGAACCGCCGCTCTCGCCACTCAGGACTCAGGACTCAGGACTCAGGACTGACATGACCTGGCTCTCCTCTCTTCCCCACCAGATCCCGTTCCGGGCGGCGTCGGCGGTCATGCGGCGCGACGAGAAGACCATCGAGGGGAGCTTCCTCTGCACCGCGAATGATTTCCTCACCCCGGAGATCATGGTGATGGAAGCGATGGCGCAGTTCGGCGGCGGGCTCGTGTTCGACAGCGCCGCGCACGGCATGCTCACCGGGATCGACGGCTTCGAGGTGGCGGGAGCGATCGAGCCGGGCGATGTAGTGCGAATCGTAGTGAGGCACGAAGCGTCGTTCGGGGGCGTGCATCGCTTCAGCGGAAGCGGCTCTGTCGCTGGACTAGAATGCGTGCGCGGCCGGTTTTATCTGGCCGAATCTCCTTAGTCCGGCTGTCCCGCCCGCAGCCGGTCGTGATACACGCCTGGTGTGCTGGTGCGTGGTGGGCAGCGGACAGTGGGCAGGAACGCCGCTCCACTGCGAACTGCGCATCGCCCACTGCGCACTGCGCCCCGACACACATGCGCAAACCCGACCGCAACACCCGCATCGCCGTCACCGGCGTGGGGATCATCTGCTCGATCGGCAACAACAGGGCGGAGGTGTGGCAGTCGATTCGCGATTCGCGTGCCGGCATTGCGAAACTGACGCGGTTTCCGGGGGAGACGTTTCCTACGGATATCGCGGCGGAGGTGGACGGTGATGTCGAGGCTCTGCTGCCGGTCGGCAGGCGTGAGGCGCGGCGGCTCTCGCGTACCGACAAGCTCGCCGTCATTGCGGCAGCGGAGGCGGTGGCACAAGCGAACGATGGTGCGGCACGCCCGCTGCCGCTGGAGCGCGCCGTCGTCGTCACGGGCACGTCCACGGGCGGCCTGCTGGAAGGCGAGCAGTACTACTTCCACCGGATCGTGCGTGGCCGCCGCCGCACTCCTGCGTCGGCCGTTCTCCAGCAGCCGACATCCGCTCCTTCCGACGCCGTCGCGCACGTGCTGGGGGCGGGCGGCGGAGTGGTTTCCAACGCCACAGCGTGCGCATCGGCCGGTGCGGCGATCGGAACCGCCGCCGACTATCTGAGGTCGCGGCACGCCGACGTGGCAATCGCAGGCGGCACCGACGCGCTCTGCCGCCTCACCTACAGCGGGTTCAACGTGCTGCAGGCGGTCGACCCCTCTCCCTGTTCGCCGTTCTCTTCGGAGCGGAAGGGAATCACGCTCGGAGAAGGGGCAGCCTATCTGGTGCTGGAGCGGTGGGACGCTGCGGTCGCGCGCGGGGCCACGGTCCTCGCGGAGTTTCTCGGATATGGCGCCTCGTGCGATGCGTACCACCCGACGGCACCTGCCGAGGACGGCCGCGGCGCAGCCGAGGCGATGAGGGCGGCGCTCGCCGAAGGCGGGATCGAGGCGGCGTCCATTGATTACATCAACGCGCATGGCACCGGAACGGCTCTGAATGACTCCGCCGAGTCGAAGGCAATCGAAACGGTGGTGGGCACGTCGACGCCGGTCTCGTCGTCGAAATCGTTTTTCGGCCACACCCTCGGCGCTTCCGGCGGAATCGAGGCGGTGATCACGGTCCTTGCTCTCGGAGAGCAGCTCGCCCCTCCCACGCTGCGCCTCCATGCGGCTGCGGCGGATTGCACGCTCGACTATGTCCCGCACACGCCGCGCCCCCTGTCGATGAGGCACGCACTGTCGAACACGTTCGGCTTCGGCGGCTCGAACGTGGCGCTGTTGTTCCGTAGAGCGAGTAGCGAGTAGGGGAGTGGGACATCCGACCCCGCCCCCCTGCTCGCTACTCGCTACTCGCTATCTGCTATAACGCGCAGGTTGCATGACACGGATCGCCATTACCGGAATCGGCGTGGTTGCGCCCGGCGCGATCGGGATTGACGCCTTCCGAGCGATGCTCGCCGGCGGCGATTCGGCCGTGGGCGAGATCGACCGGTTCGATACGACCGGGCTCTCTGCGCATCGCGCTGCACTGGTCCGAGACTTCAAGCCGCGCGATTTCATCGCCCCGATGAAACTCCGGCGGATGAACGCCCTCTCGCGCTATGCGATGGCTGCTGCGCGGCTGGCACTGGACGACCGCCGCGAGCCTGTCGCCGAGCCGGCCGCAACGGGTGTGGCGCTCGGTACCGCGTTCGGGCCGGTGCAGACTTCCGTCGATTACATGCGGGAGTACGTCGAGAAGGGGGCCGCTCTGGCGCCGCCGCAACTCTTCGCGGAATCCGTCGCCAACGCGCCCGGAAGCCACATCGCCATCGAATGGGGGTTCCGCGGATTCAATTTCACAGTCACGCAGCGCGAGTCGTCAGCGCTGACCGCGGCGATGATCGCCTGCTCGCAATTGCTGAAAGGCGCCGCACGGACCGTGCTGATCGCCGGGGTCGAAGAAGCGAGCGAGATGCTGTTCAGTGTTCTCGACCGGCTGGGCGCGCTCGCTCACGACGACGGCGCGGCGGAAGCATCGCGCCCGTTCGACCGGCGGAGAAACGGGCTCGTTCTCGGCGAAGGGGGGGCCGCACTCATCGCGGAGCCGGTGCGAGGAAGCGCCGGAAAGCCGCCGCACGTGTATGGACACTTCGCCGGCTTCGGCATCGCTCGCGACACGACCGCAACCGCGTCGGACTGGGGAATCGGTCCGAACGCACTGGTCACGGCCATGAAAGCGGCAATGGAAGACGCGGAGATCGCCTTGGGCGACGTCGACGCCATCTACGCCTCGGCGAACTCCACGCAGCACGCCGACGCGCTCGAGTACCTTGCCCTTCAGCAGCTGTTCGGCGACCGAACGCCGCCGGTGGTCGCGACGAAGGGATACTTCGGCGAATACGCCGCCGCCGGTGCGCTGCAGATCGTGGCGGCGCTGCTGGCCGTGGACGAACAGATGCTCCACGCCTCCTGTGGTTTCGAGGAAGGTGATGCGTCGATGTCCATCGAAGTCGTTCGCGAGCGCCGTCCTGCAGCGCTGCGCAACGTGATCGTGAATTCCCTTTCGGCCGGCGGCGGAATCGTCTCCGCGGTCGTCTCGCGCGAGGCCGCATGACGGAGCGCGTGATCGTTCTGATCCCCGCCCTCAACGCCGAGCCGTCCATCGGCGATGTCGTCCGCAGCTGCAGGGAGTTCGTCGAAACGGTGGTGGTCATCGACGACGGATCCAGCGACCGGACGGGAGAGGTCGCGCGCGCCGCCGGCGCCAAGGTGCTCCGGCATGAGGTCAATCGCGGCAAGGGTGCCGCCCTCAAGACCGGTTTCACCCACGCGCTCGAGAACGGATTCGACGGCGTGATCACCCTCGACGCGGACGGGCAGCACCTCCCGACCGAGATTCCGAAGCTCCTCGCCGCGCGTGCAGAGAGTGGCGCCGATCTGATCATCGGCGGCCGCGCGCATCTGTTCGACAAGATGCTCCCGCGGCGACGCCGGGCCAACCAATTCTCCGCTCGGACCATCGCCTGGGCCGCGGGCAGTGCTGTCACTGATTCGCAGAGCGGCTTCCGCTTCTACTCCGCGAAGCTGTTGCGGGCTGTCACTCTCCGATCCGACGGCTTCGACCTGGAAAGTGAAGTCATCGTGCGCGCCGGCCGCGGCGGCTTTCGCGTGACGACGATCGCCATCGACCTCGGTTTCGTCGACGGTCTCTGCACGAGCCACTACAAACCGCTGGCTGACACCCTGCGCATCGCCTGGACTGTCGTGAAGACGCGGGTGTTCTGGACGTAGGGGCTGTCACGTAGGAGTGCGGACGTCCTCGTCCGCACTCCTCAAGCGGCCTTCCGCGCTGCTGCCGGCTTCGGCGTGTAGAATCGGCCACAGTGCATCCGGCTTTCTTTCGTAAGTTCCTGCTTTTTGCCGAGCTCGACGATCGTGAGCTGGCGGCGATCGCCGCTGTGGCGAAGCCGCGCCGTTACGCGAAGGATGAGGTCGTCTTTCACGCGGACGAGGCCGGCGACGTGTTCTGTCTGATCCGCGAAGGGCGTGTGAAGGTGACGATGACCTCACCCGAAGGGAAGGAGATCATCCTTTCGACGATGGGGCCGGGCGACTTCTTCGGAGAGATGTCGCTGATCGACAACGAGCCGCGTTCGGCATCCGTGATTGCCACCGAACGGCTCGATCTCGTCACGATCTGGCGGACGGATTTCCTGCAGATCCTGAGCGAGAATTTCTCGATCACCCGCAAGCTGCTCGCGGTGCTGTCTCGCCGGCTCCGCGAGGCCTCGGCCCGGATTGAATCGCTCGCCACGATGGACGTTTACGGGCGCCTGGCCCGCTATTTCCTCGATCTGGCGGCGCAGCAGGGGAAGATCCTCGACAACGGTTACGTCTCGGTGGTCCGCCCGACGCATCAGTCGATCGCGAACACGATCGGCACCTCGCGCGAGACGGTCTCACGCCTGATCCACGATCTGATGAAGCAGAACCTGCTGCTGTCGGAAGGAAAGACGATCTACCTCAAGAAGGACGCCCTCGAGCAATTCCGCGCCGAATTGTGATCGGTGCACGGTGCACGGTGCTCGGAGGTCAGTCGCCACGGATCTGCGCTTCACACATTCCGCGACTGAACACCGCCCCCCCCGACCCCCGAGCACCGAGCACCGAGCACCGCGCACCGTGCACCGACTCATGAGATGATCCCCTTCTGCCCGGCCCACGACATCCGATGCTCACGATTCCCAACCTGCTGACGCTTCTGCGCCTCCTGCTGATGCCTTTTTTTCTCGTGGCGTCGTTCCGCCATCTGTGGATGGTCGCATTCGTGATCTTCGTTTCCGCGGCCGTCACCGACATCCTCGACGGCATGATCGCCCGACGTTTCAACCAGCGCTCGCGGCTGGGCGCCATCCTCGATCCTGCGGCCGACAAGGCGATGATGATCGCGGGCTATCTTTTCTACACCTTCGAGGCGCACCTGCCGAAGATCGGCATTCCGGTCTGGCTGACCTTTGTCGTCTTGATCCGCGACTTCGGGATCATCGTGTTCGCCTACCTTCTCTACACGCGGGTGCAGGTGAAGCGCTTCCCCCCCTCTTGGGCGGGGAAGACCTCGACGGTTCTGCAGGCGGGAACGCTGGCGACGACGATCGCCGTCAATGCCTTCCTCCCGGGCCTGCTCGGGTTCGCGAAGCTGCTGTTCCGCATCGCGCTGCTGGTGACGCTCTATTCGTCATGGGACTATCTCCGCCGCGGCGAGCGGCTGCTCCATAAGGGATTCGCCAATGCCGTGGCGAGTGATGCGAGTGCTTGACCGCGGGGGAGTGCTCTCCTAGAATCCGCGCCTCGCTGCAATTTGCAGCAGCTGCAGCGAAATAGTCGCTGCAGCACATCCGTTAGCACAGCTCCGACGCCTCCGTAGCTCAATTGGTAGAGCAGTGGACTCTTAATCCATTGGTTCCAGGTTCAAGTCCTGGCGGGGGCACCAAGTTTAGTGACCAGTTGTCAGTGATCAGTGATCAGTCGGGTTTGATCACTGGTCATTTTTTTTGCGCCTTGGGCGATAAGCTAGTGATCAGTTGTCAGTGATCAGTCGGGTCTTCCCCGCCGACAGCGATAAACTGATCACTGATCACTGCTTCCCGCGAAAGTGGCGGAATTGGCAGACGCGCTGGACTTAGGATCCAGTGGCCCAAAGCCGTGCGGGTTCGAGTCCCGCCTTTCGCACCATCCACGTGTGGGGCATGGGGCATGAGTTTGTCATGCCGCACTCTCATGCCCCGTGCCTCATGCCTCATGCCCCAAACCAAACCGAAAAGGTAACGAGCGCCAATGCTGCTGAACTACACCGAAATCTCCGCCATCAAGAAAGCCGTCGAAGTCGAGATCCCGGCCGATCTCATCGCCAGCGAGACGCAGCGCGTGACGACCGAATTCGGCCGTCAGGCGAAGATCCCCGGCTTCCGTCCCGGGAAGGTCCCGGCCACCGTGGTGCGGAACCGCTTCGCCAAGGAGATCCAGGAAGAGGTGATGAGCCGGCTGCTGCCGCGCACGTTCCGGGAGGCGATCTCAGAGCGAGGAGTCGAGCCGGTCGGCGATCCGCATCTCGAGCACGTCGACGCCTACGTCGAAGGAGCGCCCGTCAAGTACAAGGCCGAATTCGAAGTGAAGCCGCAGATCGACCTCCATGAGTACCGAGGAATCGAGATCGACGACACGAAGATCGAGGTGACGGAGAGCGACATCGACAACATGATCGAGCGGCTTCGCGACCAGGCCAGCGCCTATCGCCCCGAGACCGAGCGCGGTCTCGAGGAGAACGACTTCGCCATCATCGAGATGGGCTCGGCCATGGAAGGCGGAGAGCCCAAGGTGAGCTCCGGCCACTTCCGCCTCGGCGAGGAGACGCCCGTGCCGGAGCTCCACGACGCCATGCGGGGAAAGAAGCCCGGCGAGTCGGCGTCCTTCGACAAGACCTACGGCGAAGACGCGCAGAACGAGGCCTGGCGCGGCAAGACGGTGCACCATGACGTGACGCTCAAGGAGATCCGCGTTCAGGAAAGGCCCGAGATCGACGCCGAGTTCGCGAAGAGCGTAGGCGGATGGGATTCGGCCGAGCAGATGCGCGAAGCGATCGGGGTGGACATCCGCCGCCATCGCGAGATGGAAGCGATGCGCGCGAAGCGCAACCAGATCGGCGAGAAGCTCGTGGCCGACCATCATTTCGAGGTTCCGGACGTCCTGGTGGAAGAAGAGCTCGGGAAATCGTTGAACAACTACGCGCGGTATCTGGCCACGCAGGGGGTCGATCTGGAGAAGGCGGACATCGACTGGCGGAAGATCAGCGAGGAGTTCCGTCCCGAGGCGGCAAAGCGGGTGAAGCGCTCGCTGATCCTGGAGGCGATCGCCAGGAAGGAAGAGATCGCGGTGAGCGACGTGGAGGTCGACGCCGAGATCCGCCGCGCCGCGGCCGAGGGGGAGCGCGATTTCGCCGACGTGAAGCACACCCTGAAACACGACGGCGGATACGAAGCTCTCCGCGGCTCACTGGCGCAGGAAAAAGCGCTCGAGCTGGTGCTGAAAGAAGCCAAACCGCGATGAATGAGGCAGCGAGTAGCGAGTAGCAAGTAGCGAGTAGGGGGTCTTCCTTCCCGTTCGATCAGCTCGCTCCTACTCGCCACCCGCTACTCGCTCCTCGCTCCGGAATTCAGCGGTAGACTCCGCGTTACGGAGCGAGCGAAGGAGCAGACCATGGTTTTGATCCCGATGGTTGTAGAACAGACGTCGCGTGGCGAGCGCGCCTACGACATCTATTCACGTCTACTCAAAGACAACGTCATCTTCCTCGGGCAGCCAATCGACGACAACATCGCCAACCTCGTCATCGCCCAGCTTCTCTTTCTCGAGGCCGAGAACCCCGAAAAAGACATCTCCATCTACATCAACTCCCCCGGTGGCTCGATCACGGCCGGCATGGCCATCTACGACACCATGCAGTACGTGAAGCCGGACATCACCACGATCTGCATCGGTCAGGCCGCTTCGATGGCGGCGGTGCTGCTCGCGGCCGGCGCCAAGGGAAAGCGGTTCGCGCTGCCGAACTCGCGCGTGCTCATCCACCAGCCGCTGATGTACGGCCTCGGCGGTCAGGCCGTCGAGATCGACATTCATGCGAAGGACATCATGCGCATGAAGCGGCGCCTCAACGAGATTCTTTCCAATCACACCGGACAGCCGATCGACAAGATCGACCGCGACACGGACCGCGACTACATCCTGCAGGCAGCCGAAGCCGTCGAGTACGGGCTCATCGACCAGGTGATCTCCAAGCGCGATTAGCGGCGGCACGGGAGCACGGGCTCTCAGCCTGTGGTTCGTCCAAAGCCGACCTGCTGGGAGCGGGTGCTCCGCGCTCCGGCGGGTTCCGCGGGGATGACCTTCGTTGCGCAGGTTTACTTTGGAATGGGGTGGTGGGGACTTCAGTTGACTTGAGCGAGTCTCGGGGCAACAATCTCTGAGCAACCAAGGAAAAGGACCCGATCGGAATGTCGAAGAAGGGGAACAGCGGCGACGTCCTGCGTTGTAGCTTCTGCAACAAGTCGCAGCGCGACGTAAAAAAGCTGATCGCCGGACCTACGGTCTACATTTGCGACGAGTGCGTCGACATCTGCCTCGACATCATTGCTGAGGACCGCAAGGATGAGCCCGGGACGCTGGAGGGTGCCGGCCATCTGCCGAAGCCGAAAGAGATCAAGGAGTTCCTCGATTCTTACGTCATCGGTCAGGAGCGGGCGAAGAAGAAGCTCGCCGTCGCGGTCTACAACCACTACAAGCGTATCGACTACCAGTCGCGCAGCGCGCGGCAGGACGTGGAGCTCCAGAAGTCGAACATCCTGCTGATCGGACCGACGGGCACCGGCAAGACTTTGCTCGCGCAGACGCTAGCCCGGATGCTGTCGGTGCCGTTCACCATCGTCGACGCCACGACCCTCACCGAAGCTGGTTACGTCGGTGAGGACGTCGAGAACATCATCCTCAAGCTCTACCAGGCGGCGGGAAACGACAAGGAAAAGACGCAGCGCGGCATCGTCTACATCGACGAGGTCGACAAGATCTGCCGCAAGGGAGACAACCCTTCGATCACCCGCGACGTCTCCGGAGAGGGCGTTCAGCAGGCTCTGCTGAAGATCCTCGAGGGAACGGTGGCAAACGTCCCCCCGCAGGGCGGCCGCAAGCACCCGCACCAGGAATTCATCCAGATCGACACCACGAACATTCTGTTCATCTGCGGCGGCGCCTTCGTAGGCCTGGAGAACGTCATCGAGCGGCGGTTGTCGCAGACTTCGATGGGCTTCGGCGCGAAGATCGCTTCGAAGAAGGACCGGCGCACCGGCGAGCTGCTCGCGCAGGGGCACCCGGAGGACCTGATCAAGTTCGGTCTGATCCCCGAGTTCGTCGGCCGTCTACCGGTGGTGGCGACGCTGAATGAGCTCGACAAGGGCGCACTGATCGAGATTCTCCGCGAGCCGAAGAACTCGCTGGTCCGTCAGTACCAGACGATCATGGGGTTCGAGAACGTCGAGCTCCGCTTTACCGACGACGCCGTGGAGGCGATCGCCGAGGAAGCGCTCAAGCGCAATGTCGGCGCTCGCGGACTGAAGATCATCATCGAAGAGCTGATGCTCGAGATGATGTACACCATCCCGTCGCAGAACGCGATCACCGAGTGTGTCATCACGCGTGAGGTGGTGGCGAACCGCACTCAGCCGATCACCCTGTTCAAGAAGGCCGGTTAGGTCTGGCAGCTCATCCGAGAGCCAGTTCCCCAAACGGTCGCCAAACGGCGACCGTTTTTGTTTAGTACTGACGGTGGAGTGCGGGCGTCTCGCCGGCCGCGATCCGGCGTCCCGCGCCGGATCGCTTCTCTTCTTGCCCGGTGCCCCACTCTGCTTCCGAGGCAGCCGGGCGCGGACGCCCGGCTGCGGCGGGCGAGACGCCCGCACACCGCGCGAATTCTCTGCCTGGGTATGTTGTTCGGAGGGTGCGAAATCAGCGTCCTCACCGCAGCCGATCCCGACCCGTGCGGTTCAGTCGGGCTCGGGTAAACTGGGCATCTGAAACCGGTTCCTAATCGAACGGGGGATGCGGCCGCTGCGCTGGTCAGGTAAAAAACCTCTATGGCTGAACAAACCGAAGTCATGCAGCTACCACTCGTGCCGTTGCGCGACATGGTCGTGTTCCCCTCGATGATGGCTCCGTTCGTCGTCGGCCGGCGGGCCTCCATCCTGGCGCTGGAAGCGACGCTGGCCACGAGCGAAAAGAAGATTTTTCTCGCCACGCAGAAGGATCCGAAGGTCGACGACCCGTCGATGACCGAGATCCACAGCATCGGCGTCATCGCCACCGTCGTCCAGAACCTGAAACTTCCGAACCAGAACGTGAAGGTGATGGTGGAAGGGCTCGCCCGCGGCGAGATCGTCTCCTCGCAGGAGAGCCTTGGTTTCATGATCGTCGGTGTCCGCGAAGTGGACACCCAGTACCCGCTCACCCCGGAGGTCTCGCAGTACATGCAGAAGCTGGTGGAGATCTTCGAGCAGTACGCGAAGATGTCGCACCACCTGGCCTTCGAAGGCGTCATGTCGACGCTCAAGCTCGACGAGCCGGACCGCTTCGCCGATACGCTCGCTTCCCATCTCCTCATCACCACCGGCGAGAAGCAGCAACTGCTCGAGACGGCTTCGCCGTACGAGCGCCTGCAGAGGCTTCAGGACTTCCTGGAGATCGAGATCGAGAAGATCAACATCGACAAGCGCATCAACTCCAAAGTGAAAAAGCAGATGGAGCGGGCGCAGAAGGAGTACTACCTCAACGAGAAGATCAAGGCCATCCACCACGAGCTGGGGCGGAAGGACGATCGCTCCGACGAGGTCGAGGAGCTGCGGCAGAAGATCGAAGAATCGGGCATGCCCAAAGAGACGAAGGAGAAGGCTCTACAGGAGCTGAAGCGTCTGGAAGCCATGCCCGGCGTGTCGGCCGAGGCGACCGTATCGCGCAACTACATCGAGTGGCTCGTGTCGGTGCCCTGGAAGAAGCAGTCCAAAGAGATCAGGGACATCGATCTGGCCGATCAGATCCTGAACGAGGATCACTACGGCCTGGACAAGGTCAAGGAGCGCATCCTGGAGTTTCTGGCGGTGCGCCAGCTCGTCAAGCAGCCCAAGGGGACGATCCTCTGCTTCGTCGGACCTCCGGGCGTGGGCAAGACCTCCCTGGCCAAGTCGATCGCCCGCGCCACAGGGCGCAAGTTCGTCCGCCTCTCGCTGGGCGGCGTACGCGACGAGGCGGAGATCCGCGGCCATCGCCGGACGTACATCGGTGCCTTCCCCGGACAGATCATCCAGCGCATGAAGAAGGCCGGCACCGTCAACCCGGTTTTCCTGCTCGACGAGGTCGACAAGATGGCCATGGACTTCCGCGGCGATCCGTCGTCGGCCCTCCTGGAGGTCCTCGACCCCGAACAGAACAACGCCTTCGTCGATCACTACCTCGACGTCGAGTACGACCTCTCCAAGGTCATGTTCATCGCCACGGCCAACGTGGTGCACACCATTCCGCCGCCGCTGAAAGACCGCATGGAAGTGATCGGGCTCTCCGGCTACACGCATCTGGAGAAGCTGGCCATCGGGCGCCAGTTCCTGGTGAAGAAGCAGAGGGCGGAACAGGGTCTCGATGAAGCGAAGATCCGTTTCGAAGACTCGGCCCTGGTAGAGCTGATCGCCTCCTACACGCGTGAGGCCGGTGTTCGCAACCTCGAGCGCGAGGTCGGCTCGGTGCTGCGCAAAGTGGCGCGCATGGTGCTGCAGAAGGGCTCGAGCTTCACCTACACGGTCGACCGCAGCAAAGTTCGCGAGCTCCTCGGGAAGCCCAAGTTCCGTTCCCAGCAGATCAACGACAAGAGCGAGATCGGCCTGGCCACCGGCCTGGCCTGGACCGAAGTCGGCGGCGAGATCCTGTCGACCGAAGTGGCCATCTCCCGCGGCAAGGGAACCCTCACCCTCACCGGCAAGCTCGGCGACGTGATGCAGGAATCCGCTCGCGCCGCACTGTCGTACGTTCGCTCGCGCGCAGAGCTGTTTGGCCTCGATGCCGACTTCCATTCCTCCATGGACATTCACATTCACGTTCCTGAGGGAGCGATCCCGAAGGACGGACCGTCGGCCGGAATCACCATGGCCACGGCGCTGCTGTCGGCCGTGACCAGGATCCCGATCCACCGAGACCTGGCCATGACGGGCGAGATCACCTTGCGCGGAAAGGTTCTGCCGGTGGGCGGCGTCAAGGACAAGATCCTGGCCGCCGCACGCGCGGGCATCACCCGCGTGATCATGCCCGCCGACAACGAGCGCGATCTGGAGGAGATCCCGGCCGACGTTCGCGAAAAAATGGAGTTTCACCTCGTCGAATCGATGGACGAAGTGGTCCTGATCGCGCTCGATGGCACGATCGTTCCATTAACGGCAAAGGAAAAGTTGCCCGAGCCGGAAAAGATCTCTTCAGAACCGCCCATGACTCATTGACAAGCGCGTAGCGGTGGCTTGGTGCGGGTAGGAATCCCGCACTTCCTGCTTCCTCGGGAGTGCAGCCTCGGAGTGTGCCGTGTAGGGTTCTCCTGCACGCGACCCGCTACACGCTACCCGCCGCTCGTTGACATTGGCCGGAGAATACCGGCACAATCACCCGCGTTCCATCACCCGACATCTTCGAAATACCTTCGTAGTAAGCATCCCGGCTTCTGCAACCACATGAACTTGTGCCGCGACTGACCAGCAGCGCGGAGTTGTACGAAGCTTCGAATCACTTTGTTAATCCAAACAGTTGAATTTCATCGGGCGGCGTACCAGCCTGAGGACTTTCCACGGGATCGGCGGCCGCAATTTGCCATGGCCGGCCGGTCAAACGTCGGCAAGTCCAGCCTGATCAACGCCATCCTGAATCGAAAATCCATCGCACGCGTGAGTCACACCCCCGGTAAGACTCAGGCCGTTCATTTCTACCTGATCAACAGCCGTTTCTATCTGGTGGATCTCCCCGGTTATGGATACGCAAAGGTATCGCAGAGCGTGAGGCGGACGTGGGATGCGCTGGTGCAGGGTTACCTCGATTCCAGCGACGACCTGCGACTGATCTTCCTGCTCCTCGATTCCCGGCGCGTTCCACCAGCGGCAGACGATCTGCGGATGCACGAATGGGCGGTCGCGACGGGCGCGGACGAGCGAATTCTCCTGACAAAGACCGACAAGCTCTCGAACAACGAGCTTGCAAAGAGCCGGAGTGGTATCGCTGCTGAACTCGATCTCGATCAGAAGTCTCTGATCGCCTGTTCGGCCGTGACGAAGAGAGGAATCGAAGACGTGCGGCGTGAAATCGCGTCGCGACTCTGAAGAGGAAGCCCATGCAACACGAGAGCGAAAAAGATACTGCAGCAGCCGTGACCGAACTGCCGGTGGAGATGCCGGCCGAGAAGCCCGAAAAGCCGCGCCGCACCACCAGGAAGCGCGCCGAGAAGGTCGCCGACGACGCGGAGCCGGTGAACGCCGCCGAAACGGCCCCCGATCCAGTGGCCGAGCCGCCAGTTGTCGAACAGGAGGCGAACGGCGCCGAAGCGGTGGAAGCCGCGGAGCCCGAGGCAGAGAAGCCCGTTTCCACGAACGGCGAGAACGGTAAGCGCCAGAAACAGCCCACGCAGCCGGCCGCCGAGACGGTCGACATCCGCGTGCTGAAGGAAATGAAGCTCCCGGATCTGGCGAAGCTCGCCAAGGAGCACGGCATCGAGAACGCCACCGGGATGCGCAAGCAGGACCTGATCTTCGCGATCCTGCAGGCCCAGACCGAAAAGAGCGGCCTCATTTTCTCGGAAGGGGTGCTCGAGTGCCTGCCGGACGGCTTCGGCTTCCTGCGTGCGCCCGAGTACAACTACCTCCCCGGTCCCGACGACATCTACGTTTCGCCGTCGCAGATCCGGCGCTTCGACCTGCACACCGGCGACACGGTCTCGGGGCAGGTCCGCCCGCCGAAGGAAGGGGAGCGGTACTTCGCGCTGATCAAGGTCGAGGCGGTCAACTTCGAGCACCCCGACGTGGCGCGCGAGAAGATCCTGTTCGACAACCTCACGCCGCTCTATCCGCAGCAGCGCATCAAGCTCGAGACGGCGAACATGTCCTCGCGCGTTCTCGACCTCGTCTCGCCGATCGGCAAAGGGCAGCGCGGTCTGATCGTGGCGCCTCCGCGCACCGGCAAGACGATGCTGCTGCAGGCCATCGCCAACTCCGTCACTACCAACCATCCGGAGATCGCGCTCATCGTTCTGCTCATCGACGAGCGGCCGGAAGAAGTCACCGACATGCAGCGCTCGGTCAAAGGCGAGGTCATCTCCTCGACGTTCGACGAGCCCGCTTCCCGCCACGTGCAGGTCGCAGAGATGGTGATCGAGAAGGCCAAACGCCTGGTCGAGCACAAGCGCGACGTGGTGATCCTGCTCGATTCGATCACGCGCCTGGCCCGCGCTTACAACACCGTGGTGCCTCCCTCGGGCAAGGTGCTGTCGGGCGGCGTCGACTCCAACGCCCTGCAGCGTCCCAAGCGCTTCTTCGGGTCGGCCCGTAACGTCGAAGAAGGCGGCTCGCTGACCATCATCGCCACCGCGCTGGTCGACACCGGCTCGCGCATGGACGACGTCATCTTCGAAGAGTTCAAGGGCACCGGCAACATGGAAGTGCACCTCGACCGCAAGCTCTCCGACAAGCGCGTCTTCCCCGCCATCGACATCAACAAGTCGGGCACGCGCAAGGAAGAACTGCTGCTCGAGAAGCCAGAGCTCAATCGCATCTGGGTCCTGCGCAAAGTGTTCTCGCCGCTGTCCACCGTCGAGTCGATGGAGCTCCTCATCGAGAAGCTCGAGAAGACGCGCTCCAATACCGAGTTCCTCAACGCCATGTCGTCCATGTGACGGAAAAGCGAGTAGCGAGTAGCGAGTGGCGAGTAGGGGATCCCGCCCGCCGCGGTCCCTACTGGCTACTCGCGACTCGCTCCATGTGTGGCATCAACCTCATCTACGCCTTCTCCGAATCGGCTCCTCCGGTCGATCGCGGGGAGCTTCTGCGCACGCGCGACGCAATGCGCACGCGCGGCCCTGACGACTCCGGCGAGTGGCATTCCTCCGACGGTCGTCTCTCCATGGGCCATCGCCGTCTCTCCATCATCGACGTGACCGAGAGCGGTCATCAGCCCATGACGAGTCCCGACGGCAGATACGTCATCGTCTTCAACGGAGAGATCTACAACTATCGCGAGCTCCGCCGCGAGCTGGAAGGCGCCGGCTTGCAGTTCCACACGACTTCAGACACGGAGGTCCTGCTGGCGATGTTCGCCCGGGACGGCGAGCGGATGCTGATGAAGCTTCGCGGCATGTTCGCGTTCTGCGTCTGGGATGCGCGGCAGCGGACCGTGTTCATGGCTCGCGACCCGTACGGAATCAAGCCGCTCTACTACGCGCTCACGCCCACTGCGCTGCGCGTCGCCTCACAGGTGAAAGCGCTCCTGGCCGGCGGAGGGGTGTCGCGGACGATCGATCCCGCGGGCATTGTCGGTTTCCTCGTCCGGGGCACAGTTCCGCAGCCGTTCACCACTCACGAAGAAGTCCGCACCCTTCCGGCCGGCAGCTATGCGATCGTCGACCGCCACGGCTCGATCGCCATCCACCGCTACTTCTCGCTGGCCGAGGTGTACCGCGAGGGAGTGGAACGAAGCGGAGAGGTGAAGCGGAGCGACTGGAGCGAGATCATTCGCGACGCCGTTCGCGAATCCGTCCGCTACCACCTGGTGGCCGACGTTCCTCTCGGCGCGTTCCTTTCGTCCGGAAAGGACTCCACGACCGTTGTGGCGCTCGCGGCAGAAGCGGGGTATCGCGAGCTGACGACCGTGACGATCCGCTGCGCCGAGTTCATCGGAACGAAGCAGGACGAAGTGCCGCTCGCGAAACTCGTCGCCGACGAGTACGGCGTCAAGCACGTCATCCGCAACGTGACGCAGGACGAGTTCACGGCCGATGTGCCGCGCATCCTCGCCGCCATGGACCAGCCCACCATCGACGGCTGGAACTCGTACTACGTCAACAAGGCCGCCGGCGAGCTGGGACTGAAAGTGATGCTCTCCGGCACGGGCGGCGACGAGCTGTTTGGCGGGTACTCGTCGTTCCGGCGCATCCCGCGGTTCGTCCGCGCGGCGATGCTGCCGGCGAAAGTCCCGGGGCTTTCATCCGCCGTGGCGCGGTTGTACGGCGCTCTTCGCTCCAGGAAATCGAGCCCCAAGAGCGGTCTGGTGCTCGAGTACTGCGGCTCGTATCCCGGTGCGTACCTGATGAAGCGCGGACTGTTCATGCCCGAAGAGCTGTCTGCGGTTCTGCCGGGCGATCTGGTGGACGAAGGGCTGCGCCGGCTCGATCTGCTGGGGCTGATCCGGACGGCCATGACTCCCGATCCCGGTTCGGCGTTCGCCCGTGTGGCGACCCTCGAGTCGTCGTACTTCATGCGCGACCAGCTGCTGCGCGACATCGACTGGACGAGCATGTCCCACTCGGTGGAAGTGCGGGTGCCGCTGGTCGATGCGCATCTGCTGGAGAAGATCGTTCCCGTCCTCGTCGCCGCTCGCGACTACAAGAAGCAGCTGCTTCTGGGGGCGCCGTCGAAGCCGCTGCCCGATGCCATCGTCAACCGCCCCAAGACCGGGTTTCTGCTTCCGATTCGCGAATGGCTGAAGCCGCCGCAAGGCTCACCGCACACGTTCGGGATGAGATCGCTGGCGCTGATGCTGGCTGAGCAGTTGATGACGGCGTAGTCACGAGGGTCACGAGGTCGCCGCGGCCTCTCACCTCGCAACCTCGCAACCTCGTGACCGGGTTTCCGACGGGACGCAACAATTCATCCGCCGCCTGCGTTTGCTACCCTGACACCACATGCCCAAACGTCACTGGTTCAAAGACTTTCTCTGGCGTCATTCGGCCGGGCTCGCTTTGCTCGTCATGGTGGCGTTCGTCGCGTTTCTGGGGTTTGTCGGCTACACCTACGTCGTCATCACAAAAAAATTCGACTCCAGCCGGCGCTGGGATCTGCCGAGCCGCGTCTACTCGGATGCCACTCCGCTGGTTCCTGGCGTGGACGCGCCGCGCGCGCTTCTCGAGCCGAAGCTCAACCACGTCGGCTACCACGAGGTGCGCAGCCGCATAGCGAACCCGAGCGAATATCGATACGTCAACGGCTCGCTCGAGATCTACCTGCAGAACTTCGACTATCCGGACATGGAGTTCCGCGCCATGCCGGTGGTCGTCGACTTCGACGGCGGTGAAGTCACCGAGATCCGCAGGCTGAGCGACGGCGTTCGCCTGCGCGGCGTCCGCATCGAACCGGAGCTGATTACGTCGATCTACAACAACGAGATGGAGGATCGGCTCCCGGTCTCGCTGTCGGCCGTGCCTAAGGTCGTCACCGAGGCGATCATCGCGACGGAAGACAGGAACTTCTACCACCACGAGGGGATCTCGATCCGGGGCACGCTCGGGGCGCTGATCACCGACCTGCGCCAGGGGTCGTGGACTCACGGCGGATCGACGCTCACGCAGCAGCTGGTCAAGAACCTCTACCTGAATCCCGAGCGGACGTGGCGCCGCAAGATCACGGAAGTGCTGATGGCCCTTCTGCTCGAGGCGCGCTACTCGAAGAACGAGATCCTCGAGGCGTACGTCAATGAGATCTACCTCGGCCAGAACGGCGCCGTTCAGATCATCGGCGTCGAGCAGGCTTCCCAGGTCTACTTCGGCAAGCACGTCACCTATCTGACGCTTCCGGAGGCGGCGACGCTGGCGGGCATCATCCGCTCGCCGAACGTGCTCTCGCCTTTGAAATATCCGGAGCGCGCCAAGCCGCGACGCGACACCGTTCTCGGCCTCATGAGGAATCAGGGGCAGATCACGGAGGCTGAATACGAGGCGGCGGTGGCCTCACCGCTGGCGGTAACGCGGTTTCCGAAGACCTCGCGCAGCGCCCCCTTCTTCGTCGATTTCGTGATGAAGCAGTTGCGCGAGACGTATCCGGAAACGCAGCTGAAAACCGAAGGGCTGCGGATCTTCACCACTCTGGACATGCTGATGCAGCGCTCGGCCGAGCAGGCGCTCAACTCCGGCATCGCCGATCTCGACAAGCGCTACTCGTATCTGCGGAAGTCGCCGACGCCGCTGGAGGGAGTGGTCCTGACGATTCAGCCCGGGACCGGATACGTGAAGGCGCTCGTCGGCGGCCGGAATTACTCGAAGACGCAGTTCAACCGGGCCATTCAGGCGCGCCGCCAGCCGGGATCGCTGTTCAAGCCGTTCGTGTACGTGACGGCGATGGATCCGTCGCGGGGCCGGCAGGCGCTCACGGCAGCTTCGATTCTCGACGACTCGCCGATCTCGATCCGCACCGGAAGCGCCGTGTGGGAGCCGCAGAACTACGACAACCGTTACCACGGCCTGGTCTCGGTCCGGACGGCGCTGGCGCATTCGTACAACATCCCCGCGGTGCGCGCGGCACTGGATGCCGGTGTGCCGAACGTGATCAAGGAAGCGTCGACGATCGGCATCGAGTCGCGCCTGCAGCCCTATCCCTCGATGGCTCTCGGCTCGTTCGAAGTGACGCCGCTGGAAATCGCTTACGCCTACTCGGCCTTCGCGAATCTCGGCGTCAAGGCGGAGCCCATCTCGATCCTGGCGGTCTCCACCCGTGATGGGAAACTGCTCGAGAGCCGCGAAGTGAAAATGAAGCGCGTGGCGCCGGCGTCGGTCTGTTACGTGATGAACAACATTCTGCAGGACGTCTTCAACTACGGCACCGGAGCGAAGGCGCGCGGCCTCGGTTTCGAGCGGCCATTCGCCGGGAAGACCGGCACGACCAGCAACTACCGCGACGCATGGTTCATCGGCTATTCGCCGCGAATTCTTTCGCTGGTGTGGATCGGGTTCGACGACGGTCACAGCGTCCGGCTGGCCGGCGGCGACGCCTGCGTCCCGATCTGGACGGCGTACATGAATCGCATCGTCGGTCTGGTTCCGGACGTCGACTGGAAGCCGCCCGAGAACGTGATCGAGCGCGCCATCGATCCGCAATCGGGAATGCTCGCCACCCCCTATTGCCCGACAACGCGCGAAGAGGTGTTCGTGGCCGGCACAGAACCGACGTCGGTCTGTCCATTGCACGCAGGGGCAGGCGAGCCGGTCCCGGTGTGGCAGCAAATGCCTGCTGGAAGCCCGACCGCGGAGGGAGCCCAGCGTCCGGAGATTCAGCAGCCGCAGCAAACGCCTCCCGCGCAGCGTCGGGAGCGGGGAATCCGGCGCCTTCTGCGGGTCATCTTCGGAAGCGGCCAGTGAAGCAGCGAGTGGGGAGTAGGTGAACGAACTGTGGCGTGTTCGAATAAGCTGCTGACTGTCACGGGGGTCACAGGGTCAGGAAAGACTACGGGCACGTTTCGAACCATCGGTCACCCCGTCACTGGGTCGCCATGGTGACTCAGCGACCCGGTGACCCGGCGACCCAGATGACTAGTATATATTGTTACTAATTACTTAGTATGAATTAAGACAATGATGTTCGCTCGAACCCGCAGCCGCGCCGAAGAGGCGCTCTACTACATCGGCGGCCTGAGCGAGCTCGCCGGCGACACGATCCGGGCCACCTGGCGCGGACCGTTCGAGTCGGCGATCCTCGTGGCGCAGATGGATCAGGTGGGCGTGCGCTCGCTGTCGATCGTGAGCATCACCTCGGTCTTCATCGGCATGGTGCTGGCGCTGCAGACGGCGTACTCGCTGAAGGAGTTCGGCGGCAGCCTGTTCATCGGTAAGGTGGTCTCTCTGTCGCTCGTCCGCGAGCTCGCACCGGTTCTGATGTCGCTGATGGTCGGTGGTCGCGTGGGGGCGGGTATGACGGCCGAGATCGGGACGATGAAGGTGACCGAGCAGATCGACGCGCTGCGCGCACTGGCCACGAATCCGGTGCGGAAGCTGGTCGTGCCGCGCGTCGTCGCCACTACGCTCATGCTGCCGCTCCTGACTGTCGTGGCCTGCCTGCTCGGCATCCTGGGCGGCTTATTCATCGCCGTGGTCAACCTTCACCTGACGGCGAACTTCTACATTCGCAGCGTCATCGAGACCGTGGCCTTCAACGACCTGGCGTCGGGCATCGGCAAGACGTTTTTCTTCGGCTTCGCCATCGGGCTGATCGCCTGCTTCAACGGCCTGCGGACCACCGGTGGGGCCGACGGGGTCGGCAGGTCCACGACGGCCACCGTGGTCACTGCATCCATCAGCGTCTTGATCATGGACTTCTTTCTCACCAAGCTGTTTCTTCTTTTCTTCTGATGAGCGAATCGCTTTCAACCGACCGTCGCGCCGAGACGCGCGAGACGCCGGATCGGCGGCAGCAGGGGCGCGACGTCTTCGTCGAGTTCCGCGACGTGTACAAGGCTTACGGGTCCAAGAAGGTCCTGCAGGGCGTCGATCTGAAGGTTTATCGCGGCGAAGTGCTGGTCATCCTGGGCGGCTCGGGCAGCGGAAAATCGGTCACGCTCCGGCACATGCTCGGCCTGGAGGCTCCCGACGAGGGGAGGATTCTCGTCGAGGACGAGGACATCACCGACCTGCCGGAGGAGGAGCTCTACCGCGTGCGCATGAAATTCGGGATGCTCTTCCAGAGCGGCGCGCTGTTCGATTCCATGACCGTGTTCGAGAACATCGCCTTTCCTCTTCGCGAGCACACCGAAATGACGGAGGAGGAGATCGCCCGCGCGGTGCGCGAAAAGCTCGACCTGGTCAGTCTTCCCAGCTCGGAGCAGCTCATGCCGGTCGATCTTTCCGGCGGCATGCGCAAGCGCGTCGGGCTGGCGCGTTCCATCGTGCTCGACCCGAAGATGATTCTCTACGACGAGCCCACTACCGGGCTCGACCCCATCACTTCGGCCAAGATCAACGAAATGATCATCGACCTGCAATCGAAGCTGAACGTCACCTCAGTGGTGGTGACGCACGACATTCAGTCCGCCTTCTCAGTGGGGGACCGCATCGCCTTCCTGAACAAAGGAGTGTTCGAGTGGGTGGGATCGGTCGAGCAGGCGCGCAACGCCGATCACCCCATCATGCGCGAATTTTTCAAGGCCAGCTCGGTCACGGCCGCGCAGCCTACGACGGCATGAGGCATGAGGCATGAGGCATGAGTGGACACGCGTCACTTTCATATCGCCATGCCCCATGCCTCATGCCTCATGCCCCATGTCTGAAATGATCCGCCGAGCCCCGGCGGTTGGATAACGAAACGATGGCCTCTAAAACAAAGAGCAGGACGGTCCGCGTCGGGCTTCTGATCACGTTTTCCATCACGGTCCTTTTGATCTTTCTCTTCTTCATCGGATCGGAACAGAAGATCTGGTCACGGAAGAACGTGTACGAAGTTCGTTTTCCCGATGTGGCCGGTCTCGCCGAAGGCAATCCGGTCAAGATCTCCGGCGTGACCGTCGGCGTGGTCAAGGACATCACCCTCCCGCAGGATCCGAAGCAGGCCACCGTCAAGATCGAGCTGATGGTCGATCGCAAGTATGCGGAGCGCATTCGCGGCGATTCGCGCGCGCGGCTCAAGAAGCTCGGCCTTCTCGCCGGCGACGCCTACATCGACGTAACACCCGGGACTTCGCGCTATCCGGAGCTCGAGCCGGGAGCGATGATTCCGGCGCAGAGGCAGACCAACGTCGAGCAGCTCATCTCTTCCGGCGAGGATCTCGTCGACAACCTCGTCCAGATCTCCTATTCGATGAAGAACATTCTCTCCCGCGTCGACCGCGGCGAAGGGCTCTTCGGTGAGCTCACCAGCTCTCCGGAGACGAAGCAGCGCCTCACCGACACCGTGCTGGCCACGCTGAACAAGACCAACGCCCTCTTCTCGCACATCGAGAGCGGGCGCGGCACCGTCGGCCGCCTCGTCTACGACGACCAATACGGCGCGGAACTGACTGGATCGATCGCCTCCACCGCGCAGTCGATGCAGATCATCTCGGCCAACCTCCAGCGCGCCTTCGAGTCGGGCAACGGAACCATCCCCGCCCTCCTCAGCGATCCTCAGGGAAAGCAGAAGGTCCTCGAGCTCGTGGACAACCTCCGCGTGACCTCCGCGAATCTGGCGACGTTCACCAGCACAATGCGGAACGGCCAGGGCCTCGTGCCGCGCCTGATGAGCGACAAGGCGTACGGCGATCAGACGTTGAACGAGTTCACCACGCTCGTCCACCAGTTGAACGACGCCGTGGCCAAGCTGAACTCCGGCCAGGGAACGGCCGGGAAATTGATCGGCGACCCTTCGGTCTATGAATCGATCAACGACATCCTGATCGGCATCAACGAGTCGAAGCTGTTGCGCTGGCTGATTCGCAACCGTCAGGAGAGCGGAATCGACAAGCGCTACAACCAGCAGCAGAAGGCCGCACCCGCCGTACCGCGGACGAGCGTCACACCTGAAGCGGCACCCCCGCCGGTTCCGGTCATTGTGCCGTCGACAACGACCGCTCCGCCCGCGACGCCTGCGCCTGTAGATGCTGCTCCGGCGACGACGACAGCCCCCGCGACGACTACCGCACCGCCTTCGACGAGCACCCAGCCGCCTCCGGACGTGGTGTAGGGACGCGCAGCAGAGCGTCCATCCAGCCGTTGAGTTACCGAGGGAGGGTGGAGAGCGGACATTCTTGTCCGCTGCCGACGGACATTCCTGTCCGTCGGCTAACGAGCAGCGTGGCTGGCGCAGGCAATCGGCGATGCACGGCCACCCGGCGGCCGGACATGAATGTCCGGCCGCTGCGGACAGGAATGTCCGCTCTCCAGATACCGGGCGAGCGGCGGAAGCTGCTCTGGGGACGCATGTTACGATGCTCCCGCCCGGCGCGAATGCGTGTCGCGCCAACTCATCCCCCGGAGGCTTCAGTGGATATCGCAGTCATCGGCACAGGCTATGTCGGCCTGGTCACGGGCGCAGGTCTCTCCGACTTCGGCAACGACGTGGTCTGCGTCGACATCGACGAGAAGAAGATCGAAGCGCTGCGCAAGGGAGTCATCCCGATCTACGAGCCGGGCCTCGACAAACTGGTCAGCAAGAACGTCAGCGAGGGGAGGCTGCGCTTCACGACCGACCTTTCC
>JADGOA010000190.1 GCA_017883215.1 Thermoanaerobaculia bacterium
AATCTACGACGCCGCGACGGAAGTGGCGATTTTGGCGCTCTCGCCCGAGGGGATCGTCACGAGCTTCAATCGGGGCGCCGAGCGGATGCTCGGCCACAGCGCGGCATCGGTCGTCGATCGCGAATCGGCGCTGATTCTCTTCGATGAGCACGAGCTCGACGAGCGCGCGCAGGCACTCTGCTCGGTCTTCGGCCGCAAGTTCGAAGATCTCGACGCGATCCTCGAGTACCCCCGGCAGGGGAGTTACGAGCACCGCGACTGGACGCTCCGCCATCACGACGGCCATACCGTAGTGGTCGATCTCGTCGTGACCGCGATGCGCGACGCGCTGGGCGCGGTGAGCGGGTTCGTCGCCGTGGCGAAGGACGTGACCGACCGCAAGCGGGCCGAAGAGGCGAGCCGCGAGAGCGAGAAATGGTTCGAGATTCTCAGCGAAGCATCTCCCGTCGGCATCTTCCGCACCGACGTCGACGGCCATTGCCAGTATACGAACTCACGCTGGCAGGAGATCGCCGGGATCTCCCTCAAGGAAAGCCTCGGCACGGGCTGGGCCAACGCCATTCATCCCGATGACGGCGATACCGTCTTCGCGCAATGGTCGCAGTCGATCCGCCGCGGGCTGGAGTCGGAGAGCGAGTATCGCTTCCTCCGGCCGTCAGGGGAAGTGGCGCTGGTTCATTCGCGAACGCGCGCCCTCACCGATGCGAAGGGCAAGAGCACGGGATTCGTCGGCACCGTCGAGGACATCACCGCGGCACGGCGCAGCGAGGAAGAGCTGCGCGCCAGCGAGCAGCGCATGCGCGCCATTCTCGACAACATGCTCGGCAGCCTCATCACCATCGACCAGCGGTCGGTCATCACCAGTCTGAATCGGGCTGCCGAAAAGCTGTTCGGTTACTCGGCCGATGAGCTGGTCGGTAAGAGCCTCACCCTGCTCGTGCCCGACTCGGTGAGTGACAAGCCGGGCTATCTGCGGGAGGCGAGAACGAAGTCGCTCGGCCACATCACGGAATGGGAAGGTCAGCGCAAGAACGGCACCGTCTTTCCGTTCGAGCTATCGATGTTCGCGTTTCCGACGGCGCGCGGCATGGAGCTCGCCGGCAGCATCCGCGACATCTCCGACCGTCGTGCGGCCGAACGGGCCAAGAAGGAATTCATCTCGACGGTCAGCCACGAGTTGCGAACACCCCTGACCTCGATCCGCGGGTCTCTTCGGCTTCTGACCTCCGGTGTGATGGGCGAGCTCAATCCCGAAGTGCGCCGGATGGCAGAAGTCGCGGAAAGGAACAGCAATCGGCTGCTGTCACTGATCAACGACCTGCTCGACCTGGAGCGCATCGAAGGGGGCCGGATGACCATGGAGATCGGCGACGTGCCGCTGGAGTCGGTGTTGCGGAGGTCGGTCGAGACCGTCTCGGCGTTCGCGCTGCAGGAGAAGGTGGAAATTCGCGTCGCAGCCACCCGGGAACACGTCCGCGCCGACGAGTACCGCCTGGCCCAGGTGGTGGTGAACCTACTCTCGAACGCCGTCAAGTTCTCCCCGCCGGGAAGCGTCGTCGACGTCACGGCGGAGGCGCGCGGAGACGACGTCGAGGTGCGCGTGATCGACCACGGGAGAGGCGTTCCGGCCAGTGCGCGCGAAGTGATCTTCGAGCGGTTTCGTCAGGCCGACGCCTCCGATTCGAAGGCCAAGGGGGGTGCCGGACTCGGTCTGGCCATTTCCAAAGCCATCGTCGAACAACATGGCGGTACTATCGGCGTCGACAGCGAGGAAGGGCGCGGCAGCACCTTCTGGTTCCGCGTGCCGCGCGTGATCCACGACGATGAAGGTTCTGCTGGTTGACGACGAAGAGGATGTCCGCGAGATCGCGCGCCTGAGCCTGGGGCGAGTGGGGGGCATGGACGTCTGCGAAGCGTCCAACGGGCCGGAGGCACTGCGGCGCGCCGAGGAAGAGAAGCCCGATTTCATTCTCCTGGACATGATGATGCCGGGCATGGACGGCCCGGCCACGCTGCAGGCTCTCCGCGCCAATCCCAGTACGGCCTCGATCCCGATCGTTTTCCTGACCGCGAAAGCGCTCCCCTCCGAAGTGGAACGGCTGCACCAGCTCGGCGCTGCCGGCGTGATCACCAAGCCGTTCGATCCGATGACGCTCGCACGGGAAGTGCGGAGGGTCCTTGGCCAGTGACGACACCGCCTCCGCCCTCGACGAGCTGCGCGAGAAGTTCATCCGCAATTCGGCGGGGCGTCTGGAAGACCTGTCGGCGCTGATCCAGCTCATCGCCTCCAGTCCGGCGGACGCAGGCGCTCTCGACGAGATCATGCGGAAGCTTCACGGCCTGGCCGGCATCGGGGCGACCTTCGGGTTCGCCGACGTCACGTCCATCGCCCGTCATGCCGAGCTACAGTGCCAGCAGGCGTTGTCTGAAAGCCGCGCCGCTTCCTCCGTGTTGATCGAGACGCTGCGCGAAACGGTGGATGCGCTCCGCGCCAACCTGGCGCGCGGCGGCGCCCCCCTCGCGCAAGTGAGCCTGGCGTCGGCGGCGCGCCACGTGGAGGTGGACGTCGTTCTCCTCGAGGACGATCCGATCGCGTACACAATTGTCAGCCGGGTCCTGGAAAAACAGGGCTGTCGAATCCGCGGCGCACACACCAGGAGCCACGCCATTCGGCTCATCGACGAGAAGATGCCCGACGTGCTCGTCAGCGACGTGCTCCTCCCCGACGGCAGCGGCTACGACGTCGTCGACCACCTGCGGCACAAGTCCGGGGGCGACGTGCCGCCGGTGATCATCACCAGCGGCGTGCAGGGATTTCTCGATCGAGTGGAAGCGGTCCATCGCGGTGCCGATGCCTTCTTCGAGAAGCCGCTCGATTTCCCGGCGTTCGTCCGCACGCTGGAGAATCTGCTGGAACGGACTCGGGAGAGGACGCCGCGCGTCCTGCACGTGACCACCGCCGATGACGACACGGAGTTCGTCGAGACTGTCTTTGAATCGGCGGGATACAGCCTCCGGATCTCGCGCGATGCCCGCCGCTTCGACGCGGAGCTCGCGAATTTCCGGCCGGACCTCGTCCTCCTCTCGGCCGACCTGGAAGGGACCTCCCCCTTCGACCTCACACGCTGGGTACGCCAGAAGCGGGAGCTGACCACGTTGCCGGTGATCATCATCGGCGGCAGCGGTGACGCGGAGATGCGCATGGCCTGCGTTCGTTCCGGAGCCGACGACTGGCTGCCGCTGCCGCTGCATCCCGGCCTTCTGCTGGCCACGGCGGCGGCTCGGCTGGAGCGCGCCCGCTACGTTCAGAACCTGCTCGAGCACGACGGCCTCACGGGACTGCTCACGCACAGTGCCTTCATGCGCCAGCTTCAGAGGCTCTGGTACGAACACGAGCGCGACGCCCATCGCCGGCCCTCGCTGATCCTGATCGACGTCGATCATTTCAAGCGCGTCAACGACACCTACGGTCATCCCGTCGGGGACCGGGTGCTTGCTACCCTGGGGACCGTTCTGCGCAAGAACCTGCGCCGCTCCGACACAATCGCCCGCTACGGCGGGGAAGAGTTCGCCGTGCTGCTCGCCGATCTGGCCTCCTCCGACGCCCTCCGCCTCATCGATCGCATCCGCGGCGACTTCGCCGAGGTCGCGCATGCCGATGAAGCCGGACACCGTTTCACGATCACGTTCAGCGCAGGGGTTGCTGCGATCCCCTCCACCGCGACGGAGTTCGAAACGTGGACGGCCGCCGCCGATCGCGCGCTGTATGTGGCCAAGAGCGAAGGCCGCAACCGGGTCGCGCTGGCGAGCGACGAGTAGCGATTGTCGGCGTGCAGGCGGTTCATCCCGAGCCGGCGAACGGCCAGGGGACCTGTAGGGACGCGCAGCAGCGCGTCCGCAACTCTCGTCGGCCCTCCCCCCACCGGGTTGCGGGCGCGCTGCTGCGCGCCCCTACAGGATGGCAGGCTTGGCTCGTGTCATCAGAAGCACCACAATCGCGCAGGCGTGCTCGGCTCCGCACTCCGCACAAAGCCGCGCGGATCGCCACGAAACAGTCATAATCGTGAAACCAAACTGTTGCATCAGCGTCTAATAGCCAGGCCACCTTGAGAACAGCTCCGCTCTTCGTTGCTGCGGTCCTCGTGACCGCGCCGCTGTTCGCCGCTCAGCGGCCGCTCATCGTCACGTCGCAGGACCGCTCGTTGCTGACGATCGACGACTGCGCCCATTTCTACACGCTGACGAGCAGCTCGCTTCCTGCGCAGGCGCAGGCGGAAGAGCAACGAGCCGTCCCGCTGGCCGGCATCGACGTTCTTCACGTGCGCGCCAGCGACGAAGGGGGGGTGTCGATCCGCGGCTGGGACCGCCCGGTTGCACGCCTGACCGTCTGCAAGTACGCGGTTGCTCTGACGCAGATGGACGCTGAGCGAACGCTTCGCAGCGTCGCCGTCACAGTGCATAGCGGCGACATCCGGCCGCGCGGCCCGGAGGTCGACGCGACACGCACGTGGTGGGTTCATCTGATCCTGCGCGTTCCGCGGAACGCCGCGATCGATGTCGCGTCCGCGAACGGCGGGATCGCCATCCGAAACATGGCCGGCCGGGTGACGGCGCGGGCGACGAACGGCGGCATCTCCCTCGCCTCCTGCGAAGGAACGAGTCGAATTTCGACGGAGAACGGCGGGATCTCGCTGGAAAACATCACCGGCCATACCGAGGCCACGACGCTGAACGGCCCCATCTCGATCAAGTTGCAGAGTGGCAGCAGCCGGCCGACGATTGAAGCGCGGACCGACGATGCGAACGAAATCCGCTGCCGCGCCAAAATCTGCATGGACGCGCAGCCGACGCACAGCGGAGGGGCGAACTTCCTGCGCATTGCCGGCGCCCTTCCGATCGTCCGGCTCTCGACGGGAAACGCTCCAATTCTGATCGACCAAGTGCGATGATCTCGCGCCTGTGAACCGGCTGATCGCGCTCGTCCTCCGCCACGGCGTCCCACTCGTCACGCTGAACGTCTTTCTCGAACAGATCGGCGCGCCTATTCCGGCCATCCCGACTCTCATCGTCGCCGGCACGCTGACACGCACCGGCCGGCTGTCATCGACTCAGGTGATGATCGGTGCGGTGTTGGCGTCGCTCGCCGCCGACTGGATCTGGTTCGCCCTCGGCAGGCACTACGGGTACCGGGTCCTACGCCAGCTCTGCCGGATCTCACTCTCACCCGACTCGTGCGTCCGCCAGACCGAGAGCAGCTTCGAGCGCTGGGGAATGAAGTCGCTCCTGATCGCCAAGTTCATCCCGGGTTTTTCCACTGTCGCTCCGCCTCTTGCAGGCGCCACCCGGCGCGGGACCGTGGAGTTCCTCATCTACGACGCCGGCGGGGCGATCCTCTGGGCAGGCTCGGCAGTCGCTGCCGGCCGCCTCTTCCATCGCGCCATCGCCGTCGTGCTGGCCAAGCTAGAAACCCTCGGATGGTGGTCTGTCGTCTTCGCCGCCTCCGCGCTCCTGATGGTCATCGTCGTCAAGTGGTGGCAGCGCATACGGTTTTTCGAGCAGCTGCGAGTGGCACGCATCTCACCGGCCGACCTCCACGCCATGCTCGAGCGCGGCGACTCGCCGGTCATCGTTGACGCGCGGAGCAGGCTGGCGCGCGAGCGCGACCCACGGCGCATCCCGACGGCGCTCCTGACCGAGCTCGATGAGCTCGATCGCGATCTCGGCCACCTCCCGCCTTACAAAGAGATCGTCCTCTACTGCATTTGACCCAACGAAGCGTCGGCGGCCCGTGTGGCTCGCAGGTTGATGGACAAAGGCTTCACCTCCGTCCGCCCTCTCGCAGGCGGCCTCGACGCCTGGATCGATGCGGGATACCCCGTCGAAGCGAGTAGCGAGTAGGGGGAGCTGGCCATTTCGACGCCGCGAAACCCCGAAGGGGCATACGCGCTCACTTAACGACGCCGGCTCGGGAAAAGAACAGCGCGTGCCCGGTCCCGTCGCCCCGTGCTCCCAATCGAACCGCCGCACTGAACCGATCCGCACGGGGGCGAGGGGATGAAGGGGAGTGGGGTCGTGACGAAGGGCGAAAAACACGGAAATCACAAAGAAGCGAGCAGGTTTTTCGGTACCCCACTCCCCTTGCATCCCCTCGCCCCGCGAACGTTCGTACAGCGTGGTTGAGCGTGTCCCGCTGCGGGGCGAGGGGACCGAGCTCGTGACTCTCCCCCACTCGCCACTCGCTACTCGCTGGTTTTTCGGCACTCCGCATGCAACTGACGGCACAATGGAGGATGGGGCGAGGTAGATGGCGCTCGAGAGAGTACGCATCGCCGCCGTCGCAGACATCCACGCCAAGAAGACGGGCTTCGGCGCATATCAGGATCTTTTCGCGAAGATCACTCAATCAGCCGACGTGCTTCTCCTGTGCGGCGACCTGACCGACTACGGCGCTCCCGAAGAGGCGCGTGTGCTGGCGAAGGACATCACCTCCGCTTTGCGCATCCCCGCCATCGGCGTCCTCGGCAATCACGACTTCGAGACCGGCAAGCAGGATGAAATCGTGAGGATCCTCACCGACGCCGGCGTGGTCATGCTCGACGGCGACGTCCATGAGGTCCACGGAATCGGATTCGCCGGCGTGAAAGGGTTCTGCGGCGGATTCGGTCGCCGCGCCCTCGGCGCCTGGGGCGAGAGGATCATCAAGGACTTCGTCCACGAGACCGTGGAGGAGGCGCTCAAGCTCGAAGCGGCGCTGGCGCGGCTGCGCACACCGCAGAAGATCGCCGTGCTCCACTACTCCCCGATTCACGCCACCGTCGTCGGCGAGCCTCCGGAGATCGAAGCGTTTCTCGGCTCGTCGCGCCTCGAGGAGGCGATCGACCGTTATCGCGTCTCGGCCGTGTTCCACGGCCACGCCCACCGCGGTTCCCTCGAAGGGCGAACCAAGGGAGGCGCGGTGGTTTACAACGTGGCGCTGCCGGTGATGCTGGCCGCGTATCCTGATAAGCCGCCGTTCCGCGTGCTCGAAGTGGCGGTGAGCGAGCACCTGGTCGCTGACTTTGCAGCGCTCGAACGGCGACGGTAGAATCGCGCGATGAAGCATGCTGCACTCGGCGAGAACGTAACGCGCGACGCGCTCGCCCGCTGGTACCGCGAGAGCCGCGTACGGACCGAACAGCTTTTCGAAATTCCGTCGGATGAGGTCTATTACGAACGGCCGATCGCGCTCCGCAATCCGATCATCTTCTATGAAGGGCACCTGCCGGCGTTCAGCATCAACACCCTGATCAAGCTCGCCTTGAGGCGCCGCGGCATCAACGATCAGTTCGAGATTCTGTTCGCGCGCGGGATCGATCCCGCGGACGAGGCGGCGGCGAAATCTCCGACCGACGTCTGGCC
>JADGOA010000191.1 GCA_017883215.1 Thermoanaerobaculia bacterium
CAAAGCGGCGACTGCGGTCGCCGCACTCCAAAGCGCTTCGCGCTACATCGCGAATCTCACGCCGACGATGGCGCGGCGGCGCGGCGAGGGATAGCCGCGAACTTCCTGGTACTTCGCGTCGGTCGCGTTCTCGAGCTTCACATACGGCGTCAGGCGATCGAGGTGCATCTGGACGTTGACGTCGACGGTGGTGAAGGCCTGGTCGTTCACGCGCACGAACGGCGCGATCGGAAGGATGTCGTCGCGGCGTCCCGAGTGCAGCGCGACGAAGGACGTGTCCACCGCGCCTCTGCGCCAGGTGAGCACGACCGACCCCGAGTTGCGCGGCCGGCGCAGCAGCGGCTTCGACGTGGCCTCTTCGTTCGTGTCGAGATAGGTGTACGAAATCGCGGCGTTCAGCGCCGGGACGATGTCGTGCGAGAGCGCCACTTCGATTCCCTGGGTCCGGGCACGGCCGATGTTCGCGAAGAGGTACGTGGCGTTGTCGAAGACGATGAGATCGCGATAACGGCCGTGGAACAGCGTCGCCGACAGCTCGCCGGACGTTCCGATGGCGCGATCGAATCCGAGCTCTGCGCTGCGGCTCCGTTCCGGCCGAAGGTCGCGATTGCCCGAGAACGGGTAGTACAACTCGCCCACCGACGGGGCGCGAAACGCTTCGCCGTATGCGGCGCGCAATTTGTTGCTGCCGGAGATCCAGGCGGCGGCCACGCGCGGAGAGGTCTGGCTGCCGAAGGTGTCGAAGCGGTCGTAGCGCGCGCCGGCGCTGACTTCCAGGCGCGAGCGACCGCTGCCGAACGAAAGCCGGTCTTCCGCGAAGACCGAGCGGGCCGTACGGCGGTCGTCGGCGAGATTCACTCCGTACGTCGAGGCATCGTTCACCGTCGCGCGCGAGTACTCCCCGCCGGCAACGACGGTTCCGAACGCCGTCTTCGTGTTGGTCGTCAAGCGTGCGCGGCGCGTCGTCGAATCGGTGACCTGGTCGATCAGGCCAAACGGATCGCGCGGATCGTGGAACTGATCATCGCGACGGCTCTCCGACAACGTCAGCTCGTATCCGAACGCGCCGAACGACTGTGACATCGGAATCGCGAGTTGCCGCTCGTTTCCCTTTTGCCGGCGCTGCGGCGTGGCCACGAGAGCGGTCGCCGTGGCGTTGAGGTCGAATGGGATGCCGAGGCGGTAGTCGGTGTATCGGCCCGCCACGCCGATCGAGAACCGGTCCGTGGAGGTCCATTTCCACATCACGTTCAAGCTGTTCTGCTCAAAATCGTCGTTCGCAGCGGAGCCGTTGTCGACACGCCGCTCGAGCGAGGTGCTCAACACCTGGGCCCCGCTCACCCATGAAGCCGCCGCCTGCCCGTTGCGGAGACCGCGGCCGCCCGCTTCCGCCACCGCCCCGAAACCGCTCCCGGACGGCGTCGTCAGAATATTGACGACGCCCGCCACCGCGTCCGACCCGTACAGCGCCGAGTAAGGACCGCGAACGACTTCGACCTGCTCCACGCCCAGGGTGGAAAAGCGGCCCCAGTCGTAACCGGCGAAATACGGGTTGTTGATCTCGATCCCGTTCCAGAGGACGAGCGTGTGCGTCGAGTTGGCGCCGCGGGTGAAGAGCGAGGTGGCCCGCCCCTGGGAACCGGTACGGCTGATCACGATGCCTGGAACTTCGCGAAGAACGTCCGCGACATCGCGGTCCGCCTGCTGCTGGATCTCTTTCTTCGTGATGACCGTGACCGCCGCCGGCGTCGATTCGACTGTCTCAGGCAGCGCGGAAGCGGTGACGACGATCTCCTGCTTCACCGCCGGGACGAGCGGTGTCGAGGTGTCGGCCGCGAACAGAGCTGAAGCGAGAAGAAGAAGAACTACTGGAATGAAGACTTTCATGTGACTCCTGTGCGCTTCCCACCGAAGCGGAGGCGTGAGGAGCCGCCCTGCCGCTCCCCGACGCCCCGGGGGAACTCTTTCAGCGAGTAGCGAGTGGCGAGTGGCGAGTAGGAAACCTGTCGTTCCCTACTCGCCACTCGCCACTCGCTACTCGCTCGTTCTGATGGGCCGGTCTCCTGGCTTCCGGGTCATCCTTCTCACACGCCCTTCCCGCTACGCGCAGTGGGGGTCGCGAACAACCGATCGCGTGAGTCGTCGCCGGATACAGTGGCGGGGGCCGCGCCGGCTTTGCACCGGCTTCCCGTTCACCACATCAGAGCTGGTTGGTAAAGAACTGGGACGGATTGTATACGAGGGAAGAGGGCAGGGGCGCAAGGCCCGACCGCCCCCCGACGTGACCCGGACCGCAGAATCCGCACGAGAAACGTGGCTTCATTGACAGTGTCAGAATCGACCGTTACGCTCACCCGGTCGAGACGAGCCGGACATGGTCCTCTTCAACTACGCCACCAAAGAAATCACCGCAAAGGTCGTTTATTACGGTCCCGGCCTCTGCGGCAAGACCACCAATCTGCAGTTCGTCTACGACTCGTTGCCGTCGAACAACAAGAGCAAAATGCTCTCGCTGGCGACCAAGACCGACCGCACTCTCTTCTTCGATTTTCTTCCTCTCGACCTCGGCAAAATCCGGGGCATGCGGACCAAGCTGCAGCTCTACACGGTCCCGGGGCAGGTCTACTACAACTCGACGCGGCAACTCGTCCTGAAGGGGGCGGACGGAATCGTTTTCGTCGCCGACAGTCAGGACTTCGCCGTCGACGCCAATCTGGAAAGCCTTCAGAACCTCGAGGACAATCTCAAGCGCCAGGGCGTGCGGATGCGCGAGATACCGCTGGTGATTCAGTACAACAAACGCGATCTGCCCAACGCGCTGCCCGTCGCGGAGCTCGACCAGGCCATCAACAAACAGCGCGTGCCGACATTCGAATCGGTGGCCACGACCGGCATCGGCGTCGAAGAGACTTTGAAGGGAATCACGCAACTCGTGCTCGGCCATCTGGTCAGGAAGTACAACCTCACCGGTTCGGAGCCGCTGGAGAAAGAGATTCAGATCCTCAACGTGCCTACGGCGATCCCCTCCCGCACACCTGACTCGCTCTGGGAAGAGGTGGACGATGCCACGGCCGCTCCGGCGCAGACAGAGACGCGCATTCCGCTCTCGCCGGTGACCGAAGGGGAATTCGTCATGGACGACGCGGGCGATGAAAACGTCCCGCTCGTGCCGACGGAGCTCATCAGCCCGCCGGCACCATCGGTCGAGCGCGGCCCCTTCGAAGAAAGCGACGGCGATTTCTACCGACCGTATTCCGCGGCCGGCGGAGTTCCGATGGCTTCGATCGAGATTCCGCTGCCGGAAGCGATTCTCAACACGCTCCCCCTGCTCGATCAGCCGATGCGATCGGCTGCGGAGGCGGTGCCGGCGCCCAGGATCGAGCGGCGCGACACCGACGGGCTGGTGAAGGAAGTGAGCATCCCGTTGAACCTGTCGCTCGAAGAGATCCGCCACCATCGCCGCCTGCGGCTGAAGATCACGATCGACGTGAATCTCTTACCGTGACCGGCCGCCCGCCCAGTTACTGAGTTGCTGAGTTACCCAGTTTTCGAAACTGATCGCGCCTTCGCATCGACCAACTGAGTAACTCGGTAACTGGGGGGGGAAATGGAGGCGCCTCGTCAGCCGTTGACGCTGACCCGGGAGGAGTGGTCGAGTGGTTTAAGGCAGCGGTCTTGAAAACCGCCGTACGGGGAACCGTACCGTGGGTTCGAATCCCACCTCCTCCGCCAATTGCCCGAAAAATCGAAGATCGAAAAGGAAATGGAGAATCGCGCGCCCCTTGGGGAATTGCGCCAACCAATTCTCCCTTTTGAGCTTTCGATTCGCGCCGCGGAGCGGCGCCGCTTCAGCCGGAGAGATGGGTGAGTGGCTGAAACCAGCGGTTTGCTAAACCGCCGTAGGGCCTAAAGCTCTACCGAGGGTTCGAATCCCTCTCTCTCCGCCAGTTTCTCCCGCCTATAGTTCCCGTCAACGCCTCCATCGTCCCCCCGTGCGCGAGTGGGCAGTGCGAAGCGGGCGGGCGGCTCTGCCCACTGCCCAAGGCGAGCGATTACTCGGCTCACGGGTGGCCCGTCCGCTCACCGGACGGCATTCGGCATTCGCCGGGACATGCCCACGCTCGCCTCCTCATTCGGAACTCGTGCGGAGCGTAGCTGTCATCGAAAGAGAGCGGCGCAACGCGATCCGCCGCCCGGCGCACGTGCGAAGCGGCTCGCGCGGGATTTCCGAGCAGAAATGGTTTGTACGTTCCGTCTCAGGCATAGATCGTGCTCGATTTGAAGCTTGTCTCGCAGTCCAGGAAGTATGAGTAGTTGCACAGAAGTGCCCAAATTTTCATTGCCCAAGGAGAGGAAACCTCATGACGACCAGCAAGCGCGGTTTTGCGTCGATGGATATGGCTAAACAGCGTGAAATAGCGAGCAAGGGCGGAAGGGCCGCCCATGCCAAAGGAACGGCTCACGAGTTCACGTCTGATGAGGCGCGAGTGGCCGGCCGCAAGGGTGGGGAAACAGTCAGCCGCGACCGCTCCCACATGTCGGCGATCGGACGCGAGGGCGGCCACAGTCGTGGAGCACGCGCCCGCGCATCCCAGGAAGGACGCACCGACGTCGAACGCGGCGACACGGAACACACCTTTGAGCGCCAGACGGCGACGGAGCCCGGCGGATTCGAGTCCGCAAACCACAATCCCGAGCGGCCGTTGAGCAATCAGCGTCCGGAGCGGTCCGGCGACACCGAGCAGCGCGACCACGGGCCGTTCAGCGGCCGTGACCGCATCTGATGCTCAACCGGTTTCGAGGGCCCGGCAACGACGGCGAAGGATTTCCTCGGAGTCTTGCTCGCCTCCGGCCCTCGATGTTTTCGGCTTCCGAGCGACACGCCCGCTGCACGAGCCCGCATGCGTCGCGTGAGCTCGCGCAGCCGTCCGTGCGATGAACCTTCTTTCGATCCTGGTCTGGGGTTCGCAGCGACTGTCCTCCCCACAACGCTGACCATCGCCGGTCAGTCGCTCGGCCTGACCCGCATCGACATCCCCTTCATCCTCGGCACCATGTTCACCGCCAACATCTTCGGCGCGATGCTCGGGCTTCTTCACGTACCGCGGTAAAAATGACCGAGTCTCGGCTTCGCAGACGGAGCCCGATCCAAGCTCGCCACTCGCTCACCGCGGCGCAACGATCGCGCGCAGGGTCTGCCTGACGGCCGTCAGATCGGCGGCGGCGTCTTTCATCCCGTGGCGCTGGGCAACCATTACCGCACGGCCGAGGGACTCATCGACGCTGTTCACTCGGGGACCGATGTGCCGGGCGGCCGGCGCGGTCTGACGCGCATCGTGGGCGTAATCGCGCAGGAGATTTTCGTGCAGGGCCTGGATCTTGTCGGCACGTCTTTCATCGACCATCAACAGCGTCGTGGCCGACGAAGAGATGCCGCCGAGCGTCCGCGCAAACCGCACTTCCTCGAGGTCCACTCGTGCGTTCGCCTTCGCCAGGGCGAATCCACCGGCGAAACCGAGGACGAGGCAGAGTACAGCCGCTACAACAGCAGTGATTTTCATTCGATCTCCTGATAGCCGCCTGGGGAGAAGAGTGTTGCACAGAGGGGTCGATCAGTGATCAGTGGTCAGTGGTCGGTGGTCAGGACCCGTTCATCACGGCATCGACGATGCGGCGCACTTCCTCGTTGCGCTGGCGTTCCAGCACCACGATCGCGACCTTTTCGACGGACGTCTGTGAATCGCGAATCGCCTCCGCCATCGCCTGCACGGCGCGATCGAACTTCACCCGGGCGTGGCCACTCGCAAAGACGGGCATGGCCACGCTTCTGCAACCCGCCTGGTCCGCCGCGATCAGCGCATTTTTCGCGCATGTCCGCACGATATCGGGAGAGGACATGTGCGAGGCGTCGCTAGCCACGCAGTGGATGACGGCTTTGAACGGCAGCTTGCCTGCCGCAGTCACGTGCGCGGAGCCGGCGCAAAGGAACTTCTTCCCGCTCTTGCGCGACTCGACCTCGATCAGCTCTTCGCAGGCGCGAAGGATCTCGAACCCCCCCTTCTCCCGCACCGCGGCGCCGGTTCCCATCATCAGCGACAACCGCGGATTGGTCGAAGTACACACTGCCTCGGCGGGGGCATCCACGATGTCTCCGACGAAGATCGAAATCTTCACGGCGCCATGATGCCTCGGCGGGCGGCGCAGGTGCTGTGACGAATGTGCGCGGTTACTCCGCCAGGAGTGCGGGCGTCTCGCCCGCCGCAGCCGGGCGTCCCGCGCCCGGCTGCTCTTTGAACGACTGCACGGCTGCTGTTCCAACGAGTGCAGTGCTCTTTCGACGAGCGCCCGGCTGCTCCGTGGACGAGTGCACGGCGACCCGGCGCGGAAGGCCTGGTCGCGGCGGGCGAGACGCCCGCACGTCTCAGTCGCAGCCCTGCGCTACGGATGCTTGCGCGGCCGCTGCCTGGCCGAGACGGACTTGATGATCATCCGGCCGCGGGCGCTGCTCGGGAACGGCGTCGCCGCAATCTCTTTCGCCTGCTCGATGAGCGCCGCGACTTCCGGCGAGTCGAGATCTTCCGGATTGCGGAGGACGATATGCCGGACGCGGGTACCGCTCCCTTTGAGAATGCGCGAGGGATCGCGGAGCTTCGCCCCGTTCAGGAAGAACAGGGAGACCCATCTCGGATAGAGCGCGATCGAAAACACGACATCGGAGGCTCGGTCCGTCGGCGCAAAGCCGATGGCCAGGGCGTTGTAGTTGTCGTAGACGAGCTCCAGTGCACCGGGAGCCCGTTTCCGCATTTTCGCGAGCGCCTTCTTCGCCACGGACTGCACTTCCGGCGTGAATTTCGACATGAAGGCAACGAGCTGCTGGCGCGGGGTGGCGTCTTTCATGGCGGCCTCTCAAATTGAGACGGATGCGCAATTGTCCGCCGTGGACCCGCGCACCGCAAGGGTCAGTGGGCAGTGGGAGCTCGTTCTCCTGCGCACTGCTCACTGCTCACTGCGCACTCTCCCCTGGCGTCTAGTGCTTAGCCCGTTTGCGCTTCTTCCGTTTCCGCCAGGCCCGCGACAACGCCACCGCACCGCCTAACAGGACGAAGCCGCCCGCGATCGCCAGCGCTTCGCCGAGGTTCGGGAAGAGCGGCTTCGGCTGGTTGTAGTGCCGCTCCGGGAAACTTCCCGCAGGCCCATCCGGTCCCTCGCGCAATGCCATCTGCAGCACCTGGGAGAGATGGAGCGCTTCGCGATCCGTCCCCTGGGCGATCTGCTCGCGGCAGCTGAAACCGTCGGCGATGATCAGTGTGTCGGGGGCGGCACCGCGGATGGCCGGCAGAAGCACGCGGTCGCCGATCCGCATCGAGATGTCGTAGTTCTTCTCTTCGAAACCG
>JADGOA010000192.1 GCA_017883215.1 Thermoanaerobaculia bacterium
AACTCTCAATCGAGACCCCTCTCCCCGCCGCAGCGGGGAGAGGGTCCGCGAAGCGGGGGTGAGGGGCCTCCTCGCACCCGTAGTGAGCCCCCTCATCCGCCTTCGGACCCTTCTCCAGCCGTTGAGGCGTCAGACGAAAAAAGGCGAGGCAACGCCCCGCCTTTTCTTCACTTCGTTCTTTGGGATTTCAGAACTTGTAGATCACGCTCGCGGCGAGCTGATCACCCTTCGTCTTCACTTCGGTCGCGCCGGTGGTCAGCTGGTCGTGCAGCCATTCCACGTTGAATCCGTAGGGACCGGCGTTGTACATCAGCGACGGAACGATCATCTGGTTCTTGATGCGCGTTGCCTTCGCGGCAAGAACCTGATTCTTGTCGGCCCGTTCCGCTCCGACGAAGACATAACCGACCCACTGCTTCGTGAAGTTGAAGCCGGCCTGGACCCAGGCTCCCGTGCTCTGGATGTCGCCGAACTGCGCCATCTGTCCGAACTGCTGCCCGACTGCCTTTCCGGTGTAGATGTTCCCCTGGATCGTGAACGGTGCCTGGGTGACCTTCGCACCGAATTCGCCGGCCCAGCCGGTCAGCGAGTCATTCGCTGCCTTGGCGCCCGCGCCGGATAGATCCTTCTTGTCCATATGGCCGACGACGTATGTGCTCCACTTCTTCGTGCTCCAGTCGAGGCGGGCTTCGACCTGAGGAAGCGTCGAGGCGGGACCGGCGCTGCCGGAGTCGACGAGGTTGCCGGGGCTGCCCCACACGCCGCGGAACACGCCGACGGTGAGCTTCGTGTTGACGGAGGATCCGGCCGGGGTCATGTCGTGGTAGATGAACAGGCCGGGGAATCTCCAGCCGACGGCCCCTGCCGCACCATAGCCGAGCGGGAAGGCCAGGTGGGAATACGAGTTGGGGACGTTACCAAAGAGGGGCGACCATGCCTGACCGATCCGGTAGGTCGTCTTTCCACGAATGACGTCGACGTACGCGAGACGCAGACGGGGAGTCGCCTGTGCGTTGCTGTATCCGCCCGTGCCGTTGAAGCCGCCGAAGAAATCGAATTCGATGTTCCCGCCGACTTTCGTGCTGTCGTCGATCTTCGGACCGTTGAAGCCGATGGCCAGCCGCGTGTTGCGTACGTCTCCATCCAGGAACCAGCGGTCCGTCGTAGACTGCGGCGGAACGGGGAACTCGGCGTTCTGGCCATTGCCGAATGTGAAGTTCTGATTCTGCAGAAAAGCCGTGGCATCAATGAAGCCGTGGAAGGTGATCCCTTCGGCGTTGGTCTGAACGTTCTGGGCCGTTGCGATTCCGGCCCATGCCAGGAGGAAACCCAAGAGGACGGCTACCCGCAGTCGTACCATGTCGATACTCCTTTTCTCTCTTCAGCCCAACGGGCTCAGGCCAGCCAACGGGCTCTTCCATAGGATAGCCGAGAGTCCCGACAAAAGCGAGCGAGAAAGATACTCAACGCACGCGGCGCAGCGCACGAGCGCGCGGTCGCACGCGTCACTACGGCGTAATGGGACCCGGATTCCGGCGAAACTCATCCAGTTGCGCCGCAAATCGAGGGCTCCGGAGGGGCGACTGGGTACGCAGATTTTTCAGGCAGCCGAGAAGGTGGAGTGTGGCCCTATTTCACCGCGCCACCGGTGAAGCCTTCGATGAAGCGATCGAGGAAGGTATTGTAGAGAATGCCGATTGGGACGCTCGTGATCAGACAGGCGGCCATCAGCGATCCCCAGTAGTAGACGTCGCCGCGCACCAGATAAGTCGGGACGCCGACGCCGACGGTCTGATTGGCGGCCGAGGAGATGAACGTCAGCGCATAGACGAACTCCTGGGTCACCAGCGTGAACGCGAAGATCACGACCGTTAGAATCCCGGACACCGACATCGGGATCATCAGCTTGACGAACGCGCCCCATCGCGTGAGGCCGTCGACCATGGCCGCGTCGTCCAGATCTTTCGGAATCGACTTGAAGAATCCCATGAGCAGCCAGATCGAGAAGGGAAGGGTGAAGGTGGGGTAGACGACGATCACGGACCAGAGCGTGTCCTGCAGGCCGAGCATTGCCACGACCTTCGAGAGGGGAATGAACAGAAGCGTCGGCGGCACGAGGTAGGTGAGGAAAACGCCGATTCCCAGTTGCGCGCCCCAGTTCCCGGTCAATCGCGCCAGCGCATACGCGGCCGGAACGGCCAGCACCAGCGTGATGATGACCACGATCAGCCCGGCGAATGCGGTGTTGAGAACCCAGCGGCCGAACATGGTCTCGTGGAACAGCAGCCGCAGATGATCGAGCGTGGGCGGCTCGTTGAAGATGAACGGGTTGTTCTTCAGATTGTTGAGGTCCGTGTTTCGTTTGAACGTCGTGATCAGCATCCAGTAGAACGGGAAGGCCAGGAGTGCGCCGAAGACGATGCGCACGCACCACATCGCGACATTCAAAACGACTTTCCGCTGCCTGCGTCGAGCCATCTAGGTCACCTCCGCACGATGCGCTGAGCGCAGGGCCAGATAGGCCGCGATGACCAGCACCGGCACCAGGAAAATCGAGATCGCCGCCCCCTCGGCCAGATCCGAGCCCAGGATTCCGGTGAAGAAGGCCTCCGAGGGAATGACCTGCGTCGTGTCGTAAGGGCCGCCCCGCGTGAGGATGTAGATCACGGTCATGTCCGTGAACGTGAAGATCGCGCCGAACAGCACCGCCACGTTGATGATGGGAAGCATCATCGGGATGGTGATCTGAAAAAGCGTTCTGAAGAAGCCTGCGCCGTCGACGGCTGCGGCTTCGGGAATCTCGCTGGGGATAGCCGTCAGACCGGCCAGGAGGATCACGGTGGCGAACGGCATCATGTGCCACGTGTGCACGAGAATCACCGACATCATGGCCAGCTTCGGCTCGCCGAGCCACATCGGCGCGTCGAACTGGTTGACGAGGTGCATCCGCACGAGCACCCAGGTGATGACGCTGTACAGCGAGTCCAGGATCCACTTCCACCCCAGCGAGCCGATCGACACCGGAGCGACCCACGGCAGCAGGATCAGGAAACGGAGAAAGCGTCGTCCCGGGAAGGCATCGCGGAGCGCCAGCGCCAGGATGGTGGAGCCGATCAGCACCAGGATCTGGGAGCTGATCGTGAACAGGAACGAGTTCTCGAGCGATCGGATGAACGTCGGGTTGTGCAGGATGTCGATGAAGTTCTTCAGCCCGACGAAGTGATAGTGGACACTGCCGACCTTCGCGTCGCTGACGCTGTAGACGAACGCCATCACGAACGGAACGCCGACGAGCGCCACGATGTAGAGGATGGCCGGCATGAACATCGCCGGCCCGAGCCACCGCTGATGGCGCCTCACGACGGGAGCCTACTGGCGGTGGTCCGTTTGCTCGTCACGCGGTCGAAGAACTTCACGTCCGACGCACCCACCCAGAACGTGTGCGTCGATCCATCGGTCAGTCCGGCCGCGTGCGTCGAGGGAACTCGTGAGATCGCCTTCATTCCGTCGAAGGCGCCTCCGACCATGACGCCATAGAGGACGAGCTCGGCACCGAGATACTCGCTGTGGTCGATATGGTACGAATACGAGACGCTCGCGCCCGGGCGTTCGCTGACTCCGACGGGCAGAAAGTGCTCCGGTCGGAAGCCGACGAGCGTCTCCTCGAACGGCAGGATGTTCATGGGCGGCGATCCGAGAAACGTGGCCACGAACGTGTCGGCCGGCTCGTCGTAGACATCGGCCGGTGTGCCGATCTGCCGCACGACACCCTGGGACATGACCACGACGCGATCGCCCATCGCCATCGCCTCGACCTGGTCGTGGGTGACGTAGATGGTGGTCGTGCCGATGCGCTCCTGGAACTGTTCGAGCTCCTCGCGCGCGGAGGCGCGCAATTTGGCGTCGAGATTCGAGAGCGGCTCGTCGAGAAGAAAGAGGGATGGCTCGCGGACGATCGCCCGCGCCAGCGCCACGCGCTGCCGCTCGCCGCCGGAAAGCTCGCGCGGTTTGCGCGCGAAGAGATGCTGGATGCCGAGCAACGAAGCGGCCCATTCAGCCTGCTTCTGCCGGCGCTCCTTCGGGACCCCCTGCGCTTTCAGCGGGAAAACGATGTTGTTGAAGACTGACAGGTGGGGGTAGAGCGCGTAGCTCTGGAACACCATGGCGATCCCGCGCTCGCGAGGTGTGAGGTCGTTCACCAGGCGGCCGCCGATCAGAATGTCGCCGGAGGTGGGCTCTTCCAGCCCGGCGATCATGCGCAGCAGCGTCGTCTTCCCCGATCCGGAAGGGCCGAGGAGGACGAGGAACTCGCCCTCCCGGCTCTCCAGATCCACGTTGTTGACGGCCCCGACGTTGCCGCGTTTGAAAACTTTGGTCAGCTTCCGAGTTTCGACAACGGCCATGGAGCCTGTGTCCTCCTCATTTCCATTTGCCGAAGATCCGCCGGCATTCCTGGTCCGCTGCCTTGACCGCCGCTTCGGGCGTCATCTCGTCGCGGGCCGCCTTGGCGAACATCGTCGGGATGACGAAGGTGTTGAAGACTTCGTCGATCGCCGCCGTGGCGTATCCCGGGTAGCCGATGTTCGTTGCCCAGCTCAGAACGTCACCGAGGATGGCGTACTTGTCCGATGGTACGGCCTTCGGATCGCTGCCCAGAAGGGTCTTGATGTTCGGCACGGTCGGCGGGAAGCATGGGAAGTTGTAGAACTCGCTGGCCTTGAATGCCGTCTCGAAATCGTTGATGAGGTCGACGAGGAACTGCTTGGCGCCTTCCTTGTTCTCGGCGAAATCCCAGATCACGTAGCAGTCCATCACATGCTCGCTGGCGATGCGGCGCACCGGGCCTTTCAGCGCGGGCCGCAACTGGATCTGCTTCGACATCTCCGGATTGTCTTTTTCCGCCGAGCGCGTGACCGAGATGGCGTTCGCCACGTACGAGAGCTTGCCCGCCAGAATGCCGCGGTTGTTCGATGACGGGTCCCACGAGAACACCTCGGGAGTTTCCGTCTCCCTGTACAGCTCGCGCATGAACTTCACCGCGTCGAGCGTGTGCTTCGAGTTCAGGGCGACGTTGCCGTTAGCGTCCTGGACGGAGCCGCCGAACGACCACAGCAGCGCCCGCATGGCCATGTTCGTGTCGAGCTCCTGCGACAGGCCGATGCCGACGGGGTTGCCGAGCTTCGGGTCTTTTCGGATCTTCCTGCCGCCGTCGAGAAGCTGCTCCCACGTGTCCGGTCCGTGCGGATACCCGACCTGAGACCAGAGATCCTGGCGGTAGTTGCCCGGATCCGGAACGTACGAATCCGAAAACGCGAAGAACTTCTTGGTCTTTGGGTTGTAGGTCGACTTCACGGCGAGGTCGATCGGGCTGCCGTGCTTCGTCTTCACCTCTTCGTAGACGTCGCGATGGTCGAGAACCTGATGCTCGTATGCCGCCGGGGGCGAGAGGAACATGAACAGGTCGTGTCCCTTCTTGGCCGAGACTTCAGCGGCTGCGCGGGCGTTGATCTCGCCGATGGCGATGTGATCGACGATGACGTTGGTATTGTGCTTCGCCCCCCACTCCTTCGTGAAAACACCGTCGAACCATTTGTCGTAGCCGGGGACGAAGTGACTCCACTGCACGATCTTGAGGGTCTTCTGCTGCGCCAGCGCTTTTTCGGGGAAGAGAAACGCGGATGTCAATCCGGCGGCTGCGACGGCCGTACCGGTGACTTTGACGAACTTCCTGCGACTGATTTTTCGCCCAGACTGATCGGACATGGGCACCCTCCTTTTCTCGAGGTTAGCTGTTTTCGCCCTGAGGTGATTCCACCCCCAGGGCGATGCCAATAAGAACGAAGGTGCAAATGATACTCCGCTGAGCCCGGCTCTCGACTCCAATGTTGGGGTTAGCAAAATGGACATCGATGGAACGTCTCGGCGCGCTCAGAATCACGCTGCAAGAGGAGCGCGATCAGGGACGCGCCCCCACTCTCAAATCACTCTCAAAAAGTGTCCGAAAAAGGCGATCAGAGCCGCAATCTCGCTGGACAGGTCTCATCGCCGCACCTTACGACGGCCCGTCTTTCCGAGAGGATCAGAGGAATTCGGCTCTTTCGGTGCGTTAGGGTCCTCGGGTTCGAATCCGGTTGGGGACGCCATTCCTGGAGTTCAGATCCTCAATCGGCATGCCCCGCATGCGATCGAAGATTGATGATTGATGAGGTGGACACCGCGCGAGATGCGCAGCGTCCACTTCATCAATCATTGATCGCATCCCCCCCGTCCCACGGGGGTTCGGCACGGCGCGGCCGTGCCCTACGGCGAGAGGCAACCGCCCGGGCTGACGGGTTCAATCGCCGCCCCGGCCCCCCCCACGGGGTTCGGCGCGGCGTGCGGATTGACCGCAGGTCGTGCACACGCCGCTGCCCCGTCGGAAATCCCCCAAAAAGGTGACGCGGCGGGGAGCATTGCTCTCATATAATTCGCGGCGGGTCCAAACACATGATCGGTCCAATGGGCGGGAGACTCCTGCTGCGATGACGATTCTGCTGTTCGTCCTGCCGGCTCTGGTTGCGGCGGCGCTCGCGTACGCGCTGACGACGCCAGTGCAGCGCCTCGCCTTCCGCATCGGCGCGATCGACCATCCCGGCCCGCGCAAGATCCATTTGGTCCCCATCCCACGCCTCGGCGGTCTGGCGGTGATCGCGGCTGTGGTCCTCGTCCTGACGATCGCCAGTTTTGGATTCCCCGGTACGAAATCGCTCGAGCCGTCTCTCCTTCTCGCGATCGCCGTCGGCGCCATTCCCATCATCGCCATCTCGATCCTCGACGACATCCGCTCACAGCGCGCCATCGTGAAGTTCGCTGCACACCTGATCGGCGCGGCAATCGCCGTCGGCTTTTACGTCCGACTCGGACCCGACGTTCACCTCTTCGGCTACGTCGTTCACATCGGCTGGGTGGCCATCCCGATCTCGATCGTCTGGCTCGCCGGAATCACGAGCGCGTTCAACATCATCGACGGACTGGACGGCCTCTCATCAGGCCTGGCCCTGATCTCGTCGATCAGCCTGGCGGCCGTGTCGATCGTGTCGCACCGTTACGCTCTCGCGGCAACGGCGAGCGTCCTGGCCGGCGCCCTCATCGGCTTCCTTCCGCACAATCTGTTTCCCGCGAAGATCTACCTCGGCGATACCGGCGCCTGCACGATCGGGTTCTTTCTCGGCTGCCTGACGCTGGTCGGCGGCTCGACGACCTCGTCCGGCCTCGCCGTGATCCTTCCGCTGCTCGTCGTCGGCGTCCCGGTCGCCGACACGCTGCTGTCGATACTTCGCAGGCTCGTCCACAA